>CAIVGD010000096.1 GCA_903905395.1 uncultured Verrucomicrobiota bacterium | reverse complement strand
GCGATGCGGCCCGCCGTGAGATTCCGTATTTTCGACTGAGTGATCGTCCCGCCCGCGATGGGTATCACGTGGTTTTGACGATCGATCAAGGCATCCAACATATCGTGGAACGCGAGGCCGATGCGCTCATGGAGAATTTCCAGCCCGAGGATCTGCACATCCTCATTCTGCGCCCCGCCACCGGAGAAATCCTGGCCATGGCCAGTCGGCCCACCTTTGATCCCAATCAACGAAAAACCTATGAGCCCGAGGCGGTGAAGGATCGTCCGCTGGCGGACACTTACGAACCTGGATCCACCTTCAAGATTGTCACCCTAGCCGCCGGCCTGAATGAGGGTGTGGCCGATCTCGAGAGCACTTTCTTTTGTGAAAACGGGGAAATGTTCTTTGCCGGTCATTCCCTAAAGGATCACGAGCCTTACGGCCTGCTCTCCCTGCGTCAGATTGTAGCGAAATCGAGTAATATCGGGATGGCCAAGCTCGGCATGCAGTTGGGCGAAGAAAAATTGCATCACTACGCGCGGCTTTTCGGCTTCGGGCAAAAGGCGCAAAAAGGGGAGGGGGCCCTGCCTGGTGAGGAGGGAGGACATCTGCGCGCCGTGGAAGATTGGAGCAAGATTTCCATCACGCGGATTCCCATGGGGTATGAGGTGGCCGCTACGAATTTACAAATGGCGCTGGCCTATGCGGCGATCGCCAACGGCGGAAAACGGATGGAACCCCGCATCATCAAAGCTGTGGTCGATCGCGACAACCGCGTGGTTTTGCAGTTTCTCCCAAAGGTCGTCTGTCAGACAGTCCGGCCGGAGACGGCCGCGCAGGTGGTCGAGGCTTTGCGCGGGGTGGTTTCCGATGAGGGGACGGCCGAGGCGGCCCAGGTGCCGGGTTACGAAGTCGCTGGCAAGACTGGGACGGCGCAGAAATGGTTTAACGGCACCTATGCCAAGGATAAGCACCGCGCCTCCTTTATAGGATTTTTGCCTGCGGACCATCCGGAGTTTCTCGTGTCGATCATGGTCGATGAGCCGAAGGGCAAGGTGTACTACGGCGGACAGGTCGCCGCTCCCGCCTTTAAAAACATCGCCACTCAGGTGGCCGAACAACTCAACCTGAACCGGGGGACGGTCGTCGCGCGCCGGACCAGCCCATGAAGCTGACCGAAGTGATGCATGGAGTGGTGGTGAAGGAGTGGCAGGGTGGGCGGCAGGCTGAAGTTTCGGCACTGGCCTACGAGTCGGGCCGAGTAGGACCCGGATCCATCTTCTGCACCTGGCAGGGGCGTGTGAGGGATGGTCACACCTTTGTCCCAGATGCGGTTCAGCGCGGAGCCGTCGCGGTGGTGGCTGAGCGCAAGTTGGCTGATCTGCCCGTGCCCAACATCCGTGTGGAGAATGGGCGTAGGGCCCTCGGACGGATGGCGGCGAACTTTTACGGACATCCCTCGAAACAGGTGCAGGTCGTAGGCCTGACCGGCACGAATGGCAAAACCTCAGCGGCGATGCTTTTGCAGTCCCTGATTACCGCCGGCGGGCTCCGATGCGGACTTCTCGGAACGGTGGGAAACGACACTGGGAAAGGTCGCACGAATGCGCGGCAGACCACCCCAGAAGCGCTCGACCTTCAGCAACTTCTCGCCGAGATGAGGGAAAACGGGTGTCGCGCCGCCGCAATCGAGGTTAGTTCCCATGCGTTGGATCAAGGACGGACTGAAGGCGTGGATTTTTCCGGGGCCGTCTTCACGAATTTGAGTCGCGATCATCTGGACTATCACCTCACGCCCCAGGCTTACGAGGAGGCAAAAACTCTCCTCTTCCGCGGATTGCGGCCGGGTGCCTTTGCGGTGATCAATCACGAGGATCCGGCGGGAATTCGTTTCGCGGCCCAGTGCGCGCCCGGCGTGAGGGTTTTGTCGTACGGAGTGGAGCGCGGGGATGTCCATACCAGGGATTTAAAAATGGGAACCGGAGGAAGTTCCTTCCTGCTTTGCACCCCAGAGGGCGAGGTGCCCGCGACTTTGCCGTGGCTTGGGCGTTTCAACGTCTCGAACGCGTTGGCGGCGGCGGCCGCAGCGATGCTCGCCGGTCTTTCGGCAGAAAAAGTGGCGGCTGCCCTGGGGCGCGCTCCTGCCGTTCCGGGAAGAATGGAGATCGTTCCGGGAGCCGGAGAAATTTCCGTGCTCGTCGATTTTGCACACACCGAAGATGCGATCCGGGCGGCTCTCGAAACCTTGCGACCCTTGACCCGTGGTTCCCTATGGATCGTGTTCGGAGCGGGAGGGGATCGCGACAAAGGCAAGCGGCCCAAGATGGCGGCGGTGGCGGCGTCCTTGGCGGATCGTGTGATCCTGACTTCCGACAATCCGCGGAACGAGAATCCACAATCTATTCTCCGGGAGATGTCCGCCGGCGTGCCGCAAGGGACGTCCGTGCAAGTTATGGAAAACCGGGCTGAGGCCATCCGCACGGCGGTTCTTTCGGCTCGCTCGGGCGATATGGTGCTCGTGGCCGGGAAGGGGCATGAAGAATTTCAGGAGATCCAAGGGGAGAAGAATCCGTTTTCCGATCGTCGCGAAGTCGAGCGTGCCCTGGCTGAAAGGAGTCGCGCGTGAAGCCGCTCTCCCTTTCGACCTTGGCGGAGATGTCGGGAGCCCAACTCGTGCGCGGGAACGGGGAACGGGTGGCGTTTGGGGTCGGCATCGATTCGCGCACCGTGAAACCCGGGGAACTTTTTGTGGCGATTCGTGGGACTAAACACGACGGGCATGACCATGTGGTAGGGGCTTCGGAACAAGGAGCGATTGCCGCTCTCGTCGATAAAAAGGAACTCGGCAAGGTGCCAACCGGTTTTTCCATCCTCCTGGTTTCCGACACGCAAAAAGCCCTGCAACAATTGGCTCACAGCTATCGGCGACTTCTGTCGGTGAGGGTTGCCTCGGTGACGGGCTCTTCAGGGAAGAGCAGTACGAAGGAGATGCTGGCCGCGGTTCTCGGCACGACGGGCCAGACCCACCGCACTCCTGGCAATCTGAATAATCATTTCGGCGTGCCTCTCACGCTTCTCGGCATAGGAGCTGAGGATCGTTGGGCGGTGGTCGAACTCGCAATGAATGCACCCGGCGAAATCGGGCCGTTGGCGGAACTTGCGGGTCCCGAGGCCGGAATTGTGACGAATATCGGGTGGGCGCATATCGAAGGCCTGGGTTCGCGCGAGGCGACTGCCAAGGAAAAAGGAGCACTCTTCCGGGCTCTCCCCGCCAGCGGGCTAGCCATCAGCAACGCGGACGATCCTTTCGAAAAACTAACCCTCGAAGGTTGCCAAGCCCGAGTCGTGCGTGTGGGACGCTCCGCCTTGGCCGACTACCGTTTGCATGAAACGGAGTGCCTGGGAAAATCGACCCGTTTTGTTTGTGAGGGGCCATGCGGCCGGATGGAAGTTCTTCTGCCGGTATCGGGTGCCCACATGGCGATGAATGCCGCCCAAGCTTTGGCTGCTGGAGTGGAGCTGGGTGCGGAACCCCGGGCCGCCGCTTCCGCTCTGGAGAAAATCCGTCTGCCGGCCGGTCGGCTGATGCTGGAGAAGCATAAGTCGGGATGGCTGTTGGATGATAGTTACAACGCAAACCCTGACAGCCTCGTCGCCGGTCTTCATACTTTGCAGAATTTACCGGGTTCGGGGCGTCAAGTGGCCCTGCTCGGAGCGATGGCGGAACTGGGTTCCTTCAGTCAGATGCTTCACGAGGAATCGGGGGCGAGGGTGGCCCGTGGGAAGACCGAACTCTGTCTGGTGGTCGGGGAAGATGCGAAAAAACTTGTCGAGGGTGCACAAAAAATTCGGGCTGGAGATTGGATTCGATGGTTCCCCAGCCGGGATCAATTGCTCGAGGCCTACTTCCAAGAGGCGAAACTCGATGACCGAATTCTGGTAAAGGGAAGTCGTTGCGAAGGGATGGATCAGGTGGCCGCGCGGTTGCGGGAGGAGAAAAAGTAATGTTTTACTATCTCAGCCTGTTGAGTGACTGGTTCGGCCCGCTCAATGTGTTCCAGTACGTCACCTTCCGGACGGTCGGGGCGGCGCTCACCTCCTTCGCCTTCTGTTTGTGGATCGGACCCCACGTCATCAGCGCCCTCCATCGCCTGAACCTCGGCCAACCACTCCGCCGCAAGGAAGAGGTGCACAAGCTGGCCGATCTCCACGAAAGCAAGCAGGGGACTCCGACGATGGGCGGAGTGTTGATTCTTTTTTCCATGACACTGGCCTGCGTACTCTGGGGTCGTCCGACGAATCCGTATCTTTGGCTGGCGCTCGGCAGTACGCTCGCCCTGGGCACACTCGGTTTCTGCGATGATTACGCCAAAGTCCGTCAGAAATCGTCGAGTGGTCTGAGCGGCCGTAAAAAATTACTCGTACAGGGAGTGGTGGCGGGGGGGGTGGCGGGGGTGATAATGCTCATGCCGCACGCCAGGGAGGCGGCACTCAAGTTACAGATCCCATTCGTCCGCGAGGAATTCTTCCTGATCAACCTTCCGGTCTGGGGGGCGATGATTTTCTTTGTTTTCGTGATCGTCGGCAGTTCCAACGCTGTGAATCTGACCGACGGGCTTGATGGTCTGGCCTCGGGTTGCATTCTTACCGTCGCTCTCGTCCTGGGACTCTTCGCCTATCTTTCCAGTCACGCCAAACTGGCCTCTTATCTTTTTCTGCCACGCGTTCCCGGCGGCGAGGAGTTGGTAATCTTCTGTGCGGCAATCTTCGGAGCGTGCCTTGGGTTTCTTTGGTTTAACTGTCACCCCGCCCAAATATTCATGGGCGACACAGGTTCTCTCTCCATCGGCGGGGCGGTCGCGGTGGTGGCGATCTGCATCAACCAGGAGCTCCTTCTGGCGATCATCGGTGGGGTTTTTGTCATGGAGGCGCTTTCCGTGATTCTCCAAGTCATTTCCTTTCGGCTGACCGGCCGGCGCATTTTTGCCATGTCACCCATCCACCATCATTTCGAACTCCGTGGTTGGAGCGAGACGGCGGTGGTGACGCGTTTTTGGATCCTCAGCGTGGTCTTCGCCCTCGCGGGCCTGGCCTCGCTCAAGTTGCGATGAGTAAGGGAGAACAGCAGAAATGGAAAGGAAGCCGAGTGATCGTGGTGGGGATGGGACGCAGCGGACTTGCCGCGGCGGAGTGGCTCCTTGCCCAGAGTGCGGAGGTCACCATGTTTGACGAATCGAAAAATCCGGCGGTCGCCGAATTGGCCGGCACCTGGAAATCCCGTGGCGCCACGGTGATGACGGGGCGGGAGGAATTGCCCTCCGTCCGTTTCGACCGCGCGATCCTTAGTCCTGGTATTCCGCCGAGCCGTCCCGTCGTCCGTCAACTACGGGCCGCCAAGGTGCCGATTACCGGAGAACTCGAGCTGGGCGCGCAGGCTTGCCTTTGTCCTATCGTGGCGGTGACCGGCACCAACGGGAAAAGCACGACGACCGAGCTGATAGCCCAAATCGCGCTGGCGGCCGGACAACGCGCCGTGGCTTGCGGGAATCTGGGAAAACCCATTTGCGAAGTCGCGCCGCTCAGCCGGAATCTCGATCTGGTGGTGGTCGAGGTCAGTTCCTTCCAACTCGAGACGATCGAGACCTTTCATCCCCGCGTGGCGGTGTATCTGAATCTGACCCCTGATCATCTGGATCGTTATGCCGACATGAAGGAGTACGCGACCGCCAAAGCGCGGATTTTTAAGAATCAGAAAGCCAATGACATCGCGGTGGTGCGAAAGGGGATCGTCCTGCCGAAATCCCAAGCCCGGATGGTGACATTCACCGCGGATGGCACCGGAGCGGATTACACACTGCAGGACGGATGGCTTTGCGCCCGCGGAGAGAAAGTGATGAGGCAGGACGAAACCCGCCTGCGCGGATCGCATAATGCGGAAAATCTCCTGGCGGCGTTGGCGGTGGCGGATGCGGAAAAAATTTCACGCGAGGCAGTGCTCAGCGCGTTTCGCGCCTACCAAGCTCTTCCTCATCGGTGCGAGGTTGTGGCGGTACGGGCGGGCGTGACTTGGGTGAATGATTCCAAAGCGACGAATCTGGACGCGATGGAACGGGCCGTCTGCGGGATGACGGGGCCCGTCATCCTCATCGCGGGGGGAAAAGATAAGGGGTTCGATTTTTCCGGGAGCCGGGCGGTGCTGGAGGGAAAGGTGCGGGCGGTTCTGCTTCTCGGCGAGATGTCGGCAAAAATCGAAAGGGCGTGGAGCGGATGTGTGCCTTGTCGCCGGGTGCGGGATGTGGCGGAGGCCGTGAAACGTGCGGCGGAAATGGCCCGGCCGGGGGAGAGCGTCCTGCTCAGCCCCGGATGCTCCAGTTACGACATGTTCAAGAACTTCGAGGATAGAGGAGACAAATACCGGCAGTGCGTCACCGCCCTGCCCAAGGAGGAAATAAGTAAATGAGTGATGAACTGCTGGAATATTCAAACAAACGAAACAACCCTGCCGCGATGGACAGCGACACGGCTGAGCGCCCGGCGAAAACTGGAGGCCTTAACCGGCTCTCCACGATTTTCCTCGTGGTTCTCGGTCTGCATGTCGTCGTGATCGTCGGCATCAGCGCGTACCATCTGCTCCGGGGCAACCCGGATACGGGAATGGCCGCGATGCCCGAACCGACTTCAGCCCCTCAGGTGGAGACGGCCAAGGGACCAGAAGCGGCCACGGCTCCTGCCGCTGAAGTGACCAGCTCGATGCCCAGCCCCGACGACAAAGTCTGGCAGGTGCAGGGCGGCGCCTCCGCCGAAGCGAGAGCACCGGTGGCGGTGACCTCGGCTCCGATGGCGGTACCGACTGCAGAAAGGATCCATCTGGTGATCAAAGGGGAGACGATTGCGAAAATCGCCAAGGCCAACGGCGTCACGTCGGCGGCCTTGATCCAAGCCAACGGAATCAAAAGAACGATGGTCAAGATCGGCCAAAAGTTAACGATTCCTGAAGCGGCAGGGACCGGAACGGGAACAAAATCGGTGGTGAAAGCCTCGACGCCTGCCAAAGCGGTGGTCGCGGCGGCGGCGAAACAGGAATCCAGCCCGGCTGGCACCTATCAGGTGGCGGCGGGGGATACGCTGGCCAAGATCGCGAAAAAGTTCGGCACCAAGGCGGACACGATCGCGAAGCTCAACTCCATCAACGATCCGAAAAAGTTGAAGATCGGGATGAAGTTGCAGGTTCCGGGCGAAGCCTCCGCGAAGGCGCCGACCCCAGTCGCGACGCCTGCGCCGGCGGGTCCGACGGACATGGCGATGCTTCCCAAGCCCGCTTCGAACTGAGACTGGCATGGGACGTAACACTGCGCGCACCCTGCTGATCTGCGTGGCGGGTTTGATCGGGCTTGGCCTGATCATGCTCGCCAGCGTGGGTGCTTTTTCCCCCGACAACCGGGGCCAACCCCTTTTCTTCCTCCAAAGGCAAGGGCTCTGGCTGGTGGCGGGAATTGTGGTGTGCGCAGTGTTGAGCCGGGTGGATGCTAAGATCCTCCTGGATCGCGGAGGATGGATCCTGCTGGGGGCGACTTTACTCGTGGCCCTCTGCCTGATTCCAGGAATCGGCAAGACCGTCAAGGGTTCGGCCCGCTGGATTCCCATGGGCCCATTCGCCATGCAGCCGGGCGAGTTTTTGAAACTGGCCACGGTGATTTTTTGCGCGGCCTGGGTACGCCATCAGGGGCCAAAGATGAAAAGTCCATGGCATGGGTTGATTCTGCCCATGCTGATTCTCGTTCTGCCGGTCGTACTTCTTATTAAGCAACCCGACCTCGGTTCGGCCATCTTCGTAATTGCGGCGGCGGCGGTCGTACTGTTTGCGGGAGGTGCACCGATTCTGCCATTGGGATTGCTAGGGATTCTCGCGGGAGTTGGGGTGCTGGCTCTTGCTTGGAGTATGCCGGAGCGGATGGGGCGTTTGGTGGCTTTCATGGATCCGGAGGCCCACCGCCAAGGGGGAGGCTATCAGGTGAATCAGGCGTTGGTGGCGTTGGGTTCGGGGGGCACGCACGGAGTCGGGCTGGGGCAGAGCATTCAGAAGATGTTCTATCTTCCCGAAGCTCACACGGATTTTATTTTTCCCATTCTTGGAGAGGAACTCGGCCTCGTGGCGACCCTGGGCGTGGTGATCGTCTTCCTGCTTTTCACTCTCTCGGGGGGATACATCGCGTGCCATGCGCCGGATTTGACTAGGATGGCCCTCAGCATCGGCTTGACGGCTCTCGTGGCCATGCAAGCGGTGGCGAATCTTGGCGTTGTCACCGCGCTTCTGCCCCCAAAAGGGGTGGGATTACCTTTCATTAGTTATGGAGGATCCAATCTGGTCCTCTGTCTGTCGGCGGTAGGCATCTTGCTTTCCCTTCATCGTCAGGCCCATTACCGCGAAGAGGCACGGAGCCGGCGTCTCGTTGGCGGGAGAAAGTGATCGGCATCATGGGACAACTAGCCATCGCTTGCGGGGGAACGGGCGGACACCTTTTTCCGGGTCTGGCGGTGGCCGAAGCGGTGCGCCGACGTGGGCACGAGGTCCGCTTTTTCATCTCGTCCAAGCCGGTAGATCGCCGGGCCCTCGCGGGTGCGGGCGAGGAAGCCCATGGAATCGAGATACCCGCCACCGGCTGGAGTGGGGTGCTTGGGGCCGGACGATTCCTGGTGCATCTGGTGGCGGCCGTACGGGAGGCGAGGGAAGAAATGAAAAACTTCCACGCTGGAGCTCTGCTCGGCATGGGGGGATTTGTTTCCGCCGCATCCGTGGGTGCCGCTCGTTTTGCCAACATTCCTTACTTTCTTCATGAATCCAACGCCATCCCCGGACGGGCGACCCAATTACTATCCCGCGGTGCCCGCAAAGTGTTCGTGGGTTTTGGCGAATGCGGTCTTCGTCTTTTGAGGGCAGAGGTGGAAGTGACCGGCACCCCAGTCCGCGCCCGGCTGGGTCGGATGAGCCAAGAGGAAGCTCGGAAAAAACTTGGTCTCCATCCGAAGCGGCAAGTGGTCGCCGTCCTCGGCGGTAGTCAGGGTGCCCGCGGCCTCAATGAAGCGATGATCCGGGGATTGGGCGCACTGAAGGTGCAAGCGCCGTCGATGCAGATTCTGCATCTCGCGGGAGAGGCTCACGTCGAAAACGTGCGGCAAGCCTATACGGAGACCGGGTTCCACGCGGTCGTTTTGGGATTTTGCGATGAAATGGAAGCCGTGTACGCGGCCGCCGATCTGGTCGTGGCCCGTTCGGGTGCGGGCACACTCGCAGAGTTGGCCGCGTGCCGGGTTGCCGCAATCCTTGTTCCTTTCCCAGCCGCCGTGCACGACCACCAGATGGCCAACGCCCACGCCTATGGTGGCGAAGGAGCGGCCGAGGTGATCGCAGAAAAATATCTGGTGAGGTCGGAACTAGGCCAGCGGATTGCCCGTCTGCTCGGCGATGCCAATCTCCGTGCCCACATGAGCCAAGCCGCTCAAGCCAGGCACACCCCCGATGCAGCGGAAAAAATCGCGGAGGAAATTCACCATGTCCTTTGACACAAAGTGGTGGACCACGGGCCGGCACCGGATCCATCTGATCGGGGCGGCGGGT
>CAIVGD010000095.1 GCA_903905395.1 uncultured Verrucomicrobiota bacterium | reverse complement strand
TGTGGAGGACGGGACAGGCACCGCGGAGTTTCTTTTATCGCATGGGGGAACGGGCTCTGGCCGGAGCCTCGATGGAACTTTTTCTGGGGATCGAAGGGGATCGAGTGATCACGCAACCGATCAAAGGCACGAGGGCCCGGGTGAGGGGTCGGGAGGGAGACGAGCGGGCGGCATTCGAGTTGGGGACGGATCCGAAGGAGGTGGCGGAGTTGGTGATGATCACGGATCTGCTGCGCAACGATCTGGGGGCGATCTGCCGGTTCGGATCGGTGGAGGTGCGGGATTTGGTGCGGAGTCGGAGTTACTCCCACGTGCATCATCTTTACTCCTCGATCCAGGGGATTCTGCGACCGGAGTTGGGGGTGGTGGCGGCGGTGCGGGAGTGTCTGCCGGGCGGATCGGTCACGGGGGCGCCGAAGCGGCGGGCGGTGGAGATTCTGCGGCGTTTCGAAGCGGAGCCACGGAAATTTTATACCGGGGCGATGGGTTATTTCGGGTACGACGGGACGGCCCGGTTCGCGATGGGCATCCGGATGGCGGAAATCGACGGGGAGCATGTCCGATGCGCGATCGGAAGTGGGATCACCATCGGTTCTGATCCCATGGCGGAGTATGAGGAGACGCGGGCGAAGGCGCGGGTGATGGTGGAAGCGATGGCTGCGTATCAAGCGGCCCGGCGGGTACGGGTTTGAGCACGATGCCGGGTGTGCCGATTTCAGATGCCGGGTTTCGGCACGGCGTGGGTGTTTTTGAAACCGTGCGCGTGGAGAGGGGAAAAGCGCCGTGGCGGGCTTGGCATGTGGAATCGATCCGGGAATCGGCTCAGGCGCTCGGTTTGAGGGTGGAGGAGGGAGAATTAGAAAAAATTCCTGAAGGAGACGGATTGTGGCGTTGGTTTGTCACCGAGACGGGCACGCGGACGTGGTGGAGTGCGGGCTTGGATAAAGTGCCGGGGAGTTACTCTCTGAAACTGGCTAGGGTTGGGGTGTGGTCGAGTTCTTGGGAGGCGAGGTACAAAACATTGAGTTACTTGAGCCGGATTCAGGGGAAAAGAGAGGCGGAGGGGATGGATGCGGAGGTGGCGATGTTGAATGAGAAAGGGGAGTTGGCTTCGGCGGCGATGGGGAATCTTTTTTGGGTGAAGGGCGGGGTGTGGAGGACTCCGGCTCGGGAGTGCGGTTGCCGGGCGGGAACGGTGCGGCGGTGGGTGTTGGAAAGGAGCGGCAAAAAAGTGGAGGAGGGAAGATGGGGGGCGGAGGAGCTAGATCAGGCGGAGGAAATTTTCATCACGAATGCGAGAGTAGGTATTGTGGGAGTGGGCAGGTGGGCGGGGCAGAAGGACAAAAGGATGATTTTGTCGGCGCAGTTGGCGGAAGCGTTCCGCGCCGCTTCGGCGTAGGTCGGGATTGAGGCGAAGCAGATGGTGGCGTAGGTTGAAGATCCTATGCGTTGGACCCAGACCCTCCTCACGACTTTACGGGATGCTCCGGCGGAAGCGGAAATTGCGAGTCACCGTTTGCTTCTGCGAGCGGGACTGGCCCGCAAGCTGGCCAGCGGGGTGTACACTTTTCTGCCGCTGGGTCTGCGGGCTTTGAGGAAGGTGGAAAAGATTGTGCGGGAGGAGATGGATCGGGCCGGCGGGCTGGAAATTCTCATGCCAGGGTTGCAACCGCCCGATTTGTGGGAGAAGAGCGGGCGGATTAAGGCGGCGGCGGATGTGTTGTTTCATGTGAAAGACCATGCGGACCGGCGTTGGATTTTGGGGCCGACGCATGAAGAGGTGGTGACGGCGCTGGTGGCTGGCGAGGTGCAGAGTTACCGGCAACTTCCACGTACGCTCTATCAGATTCAGACGAAGTATCGGGATGAGATTCGTCCGCGGTTCGGGTTGATGAGGGCGCGGGAATTCATCATGAAGGACGCCTACAGTTTTGACGCGGAAGAGGCGGCGGCGAAGAAGAGCTATGAGGCGATGCTGGAGGCGTACCGGAAAATATTTTCAAGGATTGGGCTGGAGGCTTTTCCGGTGGAGGCGGACACGGGGGTGATGGGGGGGTCGAGTTCGCACGAGTTTTGTGTGGTGGCGGAGATCGGGGAAGGAGAGGTGGTTACGGAGGAGGGGGGGGATTACGCGGCGGCGATTGAGACGGCGGAAGGGAGGCCGGCACCCAGGACGGGAACGGCTGGCGGGATGGAAAAATTTGCCACACCTGAGGTGAGGAAGATTGCGGATCTGGCGGGAGAGAAGTTCGGAATTCCAGCGTGCGATCAGGTGAAGACGTTAGTTTATACGGACGGGAAGGCGGTGGCTCTGGTGTTGGTGCGCGGGGACGACGAAGTACAGGAGGCGAAGTTACTAAAGGTATGTGGGGAAGGATGGAGAGCGGCAGGGAATGCGGAGATTGTGAAAGTATTGGGGGCGCAACCCGGCAGTCTGGGGGCGGTGGCTTCGACTTTAGCGGGGAAGAACGTGACCGTGGTGGCGGATATGGTTTTAAAAGGACAGGCTGGGATGACTACGGGGGCAAACGAGGATGGGTTTCATTTTAAGGGGGTGGAAGTGGAGCGGGATTTGAAAATCGATCGCTGGGTGGATGTGAGGAAGGTGCGGGAGGGGGATTTTTCTATTTCCGGTAAAAAGTTGAAAATAAGTAAAGGGATCGAGGTGGGGCACGCGTTTCTTTTGGGGACGAAGTATAGTGAGGCTTTGGGGGCGAAGTTTTTGGATCCGCAGGGGAAGCAGCAACCGATGGTGATGGGCTGTTACGGGATTGGGGTGACGCGGACGTTACAGGCGGTGATTGAGGTGCATCAGGATAAGGATGGGATTCGGTGGCCGGCGGCGGTTTCGCCTTACACCGTTATGCTGGTGACATTGGATCTGGCGGATACGGCGGTGAAAGAGGCGACCGATCAATTGATCCAGTCTTTGGAGAAAGCGGGGATCGATTATTTGTGGGATGACCGGGATGAGCGTCCGGGTGTGAAGTTCAAGGATGCGGATCTGCTGGGTTTTCCGTGGAGAATTACTGTGGGGGCGAAGGCGGTAGCGAAGGGCGGGGTGGAGGTGAAGTGTAGGAGGACGGGCGGAATGGAGATGATTCCGCGGGCTGAGGTGGGGGCTTGGGTGCAGAATAAGTTGGCGGTTTGAATCGTTTTCATTTTTCACGCTGGGGAGGCGGCAGACGACGCCGCACCAGTTGAAGTTTAAGATTAAGTTGAAGTCAGAAGAGCTGAGAATTGAGGGCTAAGGTAGGGACGCGCATCCGTACCTAGGCTTGAGGGGTTGGGAGAATGTGGCAGGATGGGGAGCATGAAATTGAAAAAACCATCGGCTGGGGCTAGGGCGTGGTCGGGGCCACTTGTGGACGGGATGGAGCGGGCACCGAGCCGTGCGATGCTCCATGCGGTCGGATTTAAGGAAGAGGATTTTAAAAAACCGCAGATCGGGATTGCTTCGACTTGGAGTCAGGTGACTCCTTGCAACTCGCATATCGACGAGCTGGCCAGGGATGCGGCAGCGGGGGCGGATGAAGCTGGGGGCAAGGCGGTAATTTTTAATACGATCACGATTTCGGATGGGATTTCCATGGGGACGGAGGGGATGAAGTATTCTCTGGTTTCGCGGGAAGTGATTGCTGACTCGATCGAGACGGTGGCGGGATGTGAGGGGTTTGACGCTCTGGTGACTCTGGGCGGGTGCGATAAAAACATGCCTGGTTGTGTAATGGCGATGTTGCGTCTGAACCGTCCCTCCGTTTTTGTGTACGGAGGAACCATCCTCCCCGGATGTCTAGGGCAAAAGAATCTGGATATTATCAGCGTGTTCGAAGCGGTCGGACAAAGGACCAAAGGAGTTATTACCGACGCCCAACTAGGGGAGATAGAGCGGTGTGCGATTCCGGGGCCGGGTTCGTGCGGGGGAATGTACACGGCGAACACGATGGCCTGTGCGATTGAGGCGATGGGATTGAGTTTGCCCAACAGCTCGGCGATGGCGGCGATTTCCCCCAACAAACGGGCCGATGCACGGGCAGCGGGTGAGGCCGCCTACCAGCTGACGCAAAAGGGGATCCGTCCCCGGGACATTCTCACCCGCAAGGCGCTGGAAAACGCGATCACCGTGATCACCGCCCTAGGGGGATCGACGAATTCGGTTTTACATTTTCTCGCCATCGCGCAGGCGGGAGGGGTGAAGCTGGGGATCGATGATTTCCAGAGGATCGGCCAGCGGGTGCCGGTCTTGGCGGATCTGAAACCCAGCGGCCGGTTTGTCATGGCGGATCTGGTTAACATCGGGGGCTTGGTTCCGTTGATGAAACGGCTTTTGGACAGGGGACTCCTGCATGGGGATTGTCTGACCGTCACCGGGAAAACAGTGGCTGAGAATCTTGCCTATGTGGGCGACTATGCTGCGGGCCAAGAGGTGATCCGGCCGTTTTCGAATCCGATAAAGCCGAATGGGCATCTGGTTATCCTGCGTGGCAACCTCGCGCCGGGGGGGTCGGTGGCTAAGATCAGCGGCAAGGAGGGGGAACGGTTTGAGGGGAAGGCGCGGGTTTTCGGGGCGGAAGAAGAGGCGATGAGGGCGATCCTCGATGGCAAGATAGTGAAGGGAGATGTCGTGGTGATCCGCTATGAAGGGCCGAGAGGAGGTCCGGGAATGCGTGAGATGCTGTCGCCGACTAGCGCGATCATGGGGAGGGGGTTGGGCAAGGAGGTGGCGCTGATCACAGACGGAAGGTTTTCGGGGGGGACCCACGGGTTTGTTGTGGGGCACATCACGCCGGAGGCCTACGATGGAGGCCCGTTGGCGTTGGTGAAGAACGGGGACCGCGTGATAATTGATGCAAAGGGACGACAAATTCGATTGGAGATCTCTGCGGCGGAGATGAAAAAGAGGAAGAAGGCATGGAAAAAGCCCAAACCACGATACACGAAGGGGGTTTTGGCCAAATTTGTTCATCTGGTTTCAGACGCTTCGCACGGGGCGGTAACGGACGAGGGGCTGAGACTTTAATTGAGAGGCAGTGGCTGGGGCCGAGCGGCGATCTTTCTTGCGTTGCTTATTCTCGTCGGCATTGGGGTGCGGTCGTGCCTGAATCTTCCTGCGAAGCTGGCGTCACGGGCGGTTGGTGGGGTAGGGGAGGGGATTTCGGAAATTTTCGTTGATTTGCTCCACGTCCGTCCGGAAATCCGAGAAGGCACGAAGGTTACTTGGGGTCAGACTTCGGCGCGGACAGAGGTGATCGTCGCGGAAAAAAAGATCGAGGTGGAATATGATTGGGAACACGTGTGGTTGGGGAGCCACAAGGTCATTCGTCTGACTCAAGCCTACCGAGTGAAGGCGGGGTTCGACCTAGGAAAATCTTTTTGGATTGAGTTGGGGCCGGGCCTAAGCGAAGCCACGGCCCATTTGCCGCCGGCGGAAATTCTGGCAGTCAGCCCCGAGGGATCTGTTTCCTATCTGGATGAGGATGGATGGTGGAACAAGGTGACTGATCAAGACCGTGAGGGTGCTTTACAAAAACTGGCGGAAGAGGCGCGACTGCAGGCGAATCGCAGTGGGCTGTTGGGGGAAGCCGAGGAGATGACTGGAAGCCGGCTGACAGATCTGGCTCGCGCCAAGGATATCCGTTTGCAACTCGACTATCGGAAACCCTGACGGGCAAGATCAGGCGTTTTCCTCGTTATGAATTCTCGTCCGATTATCCAGAAAAAGCGGGATCTGCCTTCGGGAGTCCAAAAAAAATCGGCCGGCAAGAATTGGGCCAGCTTTTTTAAGAGAACGATCATCATAATTCTTCTTTTCTCCCTGGCAGTGCATCTCATTTTGCTGATCAGTTTCGGCGGGGTGGCCGTCATTATGGGCAAGTCACCGGCGATGCCCTTCATTGCAGAAACGGAGTCCACGGAACAAATGCCAGAAGTGCCTCCGCCACCGATGGAAGAGGTCGTCCAGGAGGAGAACCCTCCCGACGCGATGATGCCCGAAGAAGCGCCGGCCGCGAAAGAATCGGCTCAGCCTCTGGAGATGATGACTGTACCGGGCGGGGCGAGTTGGGCTGCAGCGATTCCAAAGGATACGAAAACATCTCTACCGGGGTGTGTTGGGGGTACGGGAACGGGGACGGGCACGGGTTGTGGCACTGTAAAAGGTACGGGGCGGGCGATGAAGGGGGCGGGAAAGCTATTTGGGGTTGAAACCAAGGCTGCGAAACTCGGAGTTATTATCGATGCTTCCAAGTCCACCATTCCTTTTCTTGAAATGATCATGCAGGAAGTGGAAGCGAATTTTAATGGGGCCATCGTTATTTTTGTCAACGGCTGTGGGATGAAAGATTGGGAAAAAGTGAAAGAGGAGCTGGCACGATCCGGCAAAACGAAAGAGAACGTGGTGGTGCCTAAGGTGGTTACCTTTAACAATCCGGAAGTGGAGAAATCTCCTGCCATTAACCGTGGGGGCATGAAAAAAACTGCACCCAAGTTCTATGAAATGATGCGGGTTAGGCCGAACACCTTTCTCGTGACAGGACTCGTTCCCAGTGGCCCCACGAAGTTGGCTTTTGATTATCTGGAACAAGCGAAAGTAGGGGCCGTTTATTGGCTGGCGGACTTTAAGGATGGAATTGAATTAGAAACCAGCGATGCCGTAGCCAAGTCATTGAAAAAGCAGGGAATCCAACTTTATCTGCACCCCCTGAACGGAGATATTGGTCAAGCGGAGGATTTTAAGAAAAAAAGCTCAGCCCAACTGATTACAAAGAAACTTACTCAGCCCTGATTAGGGCCGCTCTTTGGACTTAGGAGGGGGTGGTGGTAGCACTGCGGGCACCGCTTAGGTAAACTCGCCATGTCTTTGCCAGGCTTCGGCGGGGCTGAGGACATTGACGGAACCGCAAACCCGTTTTGGGAAGTGGCGAAGATTGCCCGTCACGATGATT
>CAIVGD010000094.1 GCA_903905395.1 uncultured Verrucomicrobiota bacterium | reverse complement strand
GGCCTCCGCCGTCGCGCAGTTTGGCGGGGTCGTTGGCCAGAAGGGACTCCAACGCCGCCTGTGCGCCTCGGCCTTGGGCTCGGATTTGCCCCATGTGGGAGATATCGAAAAGTCCGGCAGCTTGGCGGGTGGCTTTGTGCTCGGCGAGGAGGCCGCTGTATTCCACTGGCAGGTTCCACCCTGCGAATGGGATCATCCTGGCCCCGAGAGCGGAATGGCAGGAGGCGAGGGGGCTCTCAGAGATGAGTGAGGACATAAGAACGCGAAGGTAAGGCGCAAATCTTGGGAGTCAACGATCTGGCGATTGTTGGTGGGAATAGGTAGAAAGTTCCCATGGCTAATTCACCTGTTCGTTTATTGGACCTGATGCGTCAGACCGAGGATCCGCACGTGATCAATCTCGCGGCCGGAATCCCTTCGTCCGATTTTCTGCCCTTGGAAGCCCTGAAAACCGCCCTCGAAGGTGAGATTCAATCCAGGGCGCGGGAGATGTTCAGTTATCATCGCCCGGAAGGAGCGGCTTTGCTGAGGGAGGCGATACGCGACTACCTCGCGGCACGCGGAATCGGAGTCAACGCGGAGGAGGTTCTCGTCACCACCGGTTGTTCCGGGGCTCTCTCTTCGCTCATCAACACGGTTCTAAAAAAAGGGGATACGGTGGTTTGTGAGGCGCCTGCGTACTACGGGCAGTTGGAGTTACTGCGTGCGGTTGGGGTTAAGTTTCGAAGTGTAGCGACTGCGGTGGGTCAGGAACCGGATTTGGCCAAGTGGGCGCGAGCTTTGAGGGCCAAGCCCAAGCCGAAACTTTTAGTCGTCACTTCCACTCTTTCCAATCCGAGTGGAGCGACGATCCGGGAGGAGTGGCGACCCAAAATGGTCGAACTATGCCGCAAGGCAGGAGTTCCTATTTTAGAGGATGATATTTACGGGGATCTTTTGGGCCGAGCCCGTCCCCGACCTCTCCGTGCCTACGACGACGGCGGAACTGTGCTTTATGTGACGAGTTTTTCAAAGACGGTGGCTCCCGGATTGCGGATCGGGTTTGCTTTGCCAGGAAAATGGATGGAGGCCGCGGCCGATCATCAATGCCGGCAATCGATCCATGGTGCGGTGCCGCCCGAGTATTTGACGGCGGCTTTCCTGCGCTCGGGCCGGATGGATGGGCATCTGGAGATGCTACGGTCGGTCTATGGGAAAAGGAGGGAGCTGGCGGGTGGCATTCTGGCGAGGGAACTGCCGGAAGGATTTAGAGCGGATGATCCGGCTGGAGGATATATGCTGTGGGTCAGGGGAGGGCGTCCCGGGCTCATGGATGAGGTCAGTAAAAAATGTATCGAGCGAGGAGTGGCGGTGGTCGGCGGCGGGATCTTCTTTGCCGCATCGCCGAAGGAGGCCTGCTTCCGCCTGAATTGTGCCCGAGCGACACCGGAGGATCTGGCGCGTGGCGTGGGGATTTTTTGTGAAGTGCTTACGTCAGCGGTGGCCCGAACCGGTGGACGAAAAAGCCGGACCTGAGTTTCGGTTCAAACCAGGTACTTTTGGGCGGCATAATCTGGTCGGCATCTGCCACCGCCAGAATCTGGGAGAGGCG
>CAIVGD010000093.1 GCA_903905395.1 uncultured Verrucomicrobiota bacterium | reverse complement strand
TGGTCGCCGTCTTTGGCCAGAACAGTGGCACGGTCTATGCCGATACCAACCCCGCGAGTAACACGATCAACGAATCCCAAGATCCGATGACCTCAGGTTTTGGAGTCGTCAGTCGGGGGGTGGGAGCCACCGGCCTCGTAGCCGCCGCTTGGAGTAGCACTCAGGACGCCTGTGAATTTTCCATCAACCGCCAAACCTTGAAAGATTTGGGATGGAACGGAAATCCGGACGTCCTGCACTTCCAGGTCTTCACCACCAAGGATGGCACCGCAAACTCCCCCGCCGGAGCGGGTGAGATCTCCGGACGGAACGACGTCCACGATACGTTCGGGGATGATTGGATAACCTCCGACTACTACAAAGACCAATCCAACATTGCCCTCAACGCCAAGCTCACCAGCTATTTTGGACGCAACGATGCCAACGATCGCGGCAAAGCCGCCAAAGTCCTACTTCTGGCTCATGCCAATCAAGCCATCCAACCCGCTTCGATTATGCAATCCCTCATCCAGTCCGGTACCAACAGTACCCCTGGATATTCCCGCTGGCTCAAGGTTCACGAGGATAATTCGGCTCCTGTCTCCCTCCATTTCACGCCGACCCTCGCCTCGGCCCTCCAGTGGGCCACCAGCACCGATGCCACCAAGGATGGGCCATCCTTCAACGCCCGGATCAAAGTGGGCGTGGCCCAAGGCTGGCTCGACGTGCTCGGCAGCACCTTCGCCGACCACGTTCTTAAATATTTCCCTATCGATATGAACCGCCAGAATGTCACCCTCGCCCGCGACTTCCTCGATTCGATCTATGGCTCCGGGTCCGCCCTCTCCTCGCGTCTTGTCTTCTGGCCCAGTGAACGGGTTTTGGATGAAGGTTCACTCGAACAGATCCGCCAGATGGGCTTCACCACCACCTTCGCCGACCAGAGTCGGCATCTTGTGAAGTGGTTCGGACGCACTTCGGCTCTGGGCGATAACGGATACCGAATCAACGAAGTCAACGGTATGCGGATTATTCCAGTTCATGATTCTGCTTCGGAATATCTCGCCCAGACAAATGACGGTGGAACCGCCACCGCGATCCGCCAACTCCTCTCCCGCCGGGCGCGCAGTGGCATCGAAGATCAAGTGGTCACCCTCTGGCGCGACTTGGGTGATTTCAGCAATGAAACCACCCTAGCGGCCTATGAAACTAACGTCCGCTGGCTCGTCCATCGCCCGTGGGTGAAACTGGTCACAGCCACCGATATCGCCGCCGGGCACGTTTCCTACAAGGGCACGGATGGAAGTACCTACACCACGTGGGGCAGTGTCAATCAGGGCACCAACAAGACTCTGGCCCTCACCGCCAAAGACTGGGTCGATCACGCCTGCGAGGATAATTACGACAACTGGTTTAACGGTTCCGCCTACGAAGAGGGGCTTAAGAACAAGAGCTTCGCCTTGCGGGGAAGCACCCCAGTCCCGCTGGCGTTCGGTCAACCGGGGCAAAGCAACACCGTCAGCGACCGGATCTGGACTTCCCTCTCCGCGATTGCGACCAACCAAACGAGCTCGCCTCTCGCCCGGGCCTCGCTGGGAGCGTCTCTCTTCCAAACGGCCTTCCACAACACCACGAACAACGATTTGAGTAAGTTCAGCACCGGCGATTACATGAATCCTGACATCACCACCGGCCAGACTCTGGCGGATTTTGCCCGCATCTCACAGGCCCAGACCCGCCAAGCCGGCATCTACGGCCGCGTCCAGCAGTGGGCGAACACCGCCAATTCCGCCACTCTCGGCTCTGCCGCAGAAGATGTGGATCTCGATGGAGAGAACGAATACCTGCTCTACAATTCCCGCATCTTCGCCGTCTGGGAGCGTCAGGGCGGGCGGATGACTGCGGCCTGGATGCGCGACCCAGCCACCAGCAAGGTCTGGCAAGTCGCCGGCAATCTCGCCGCCTACAGCAATTCGGAAACCGAGGCTGAGGGTGACAGCAACTTCACCGGCACGAACAACGTCATCAACGCTTACCGCACCAGCGGATTCAAGGATTGGTGGGTTGTGAATCCCGTCGGTGTAGGAAACAACCTCCGCGTGAATTCCCTCTACACCATGACCGCCGCGACCGATGGCTCCACCGGTTGGGTTATGAACAGCCAAGATGGAGTAACCAAAACCATCCGACTCACCTCCGCCTCCATCGATCGCCTCACCGCCACCTACGCGTTGTCGGGCCTAGGCCGCATCTATCTCCGCTTTGGTCTCTCTCCTAACCTGCAAGATCTCATGACCCGGGGTCAGACTGGTCTGACCAGCACCTTGGTATCCACCAACCGGATCAACGTGGCCAATGTTTCTTCGACAGCCACCGTCCGCGCTTTCGTCGAGGTGTCCGGCGGTGGAGGCATCATCAACACGACCGCCACCGATACCGATGGCTTGGCGTTGTTCAGCACGATCAACATGCGCAACCAGGCTCAAACCCAGCAGGTGGAAGTGACCCTCGTCGGGGACGGACCCCACATCGTATCTCTCGG
>CAIVGD010000092.1 GCA_903905395.1 uncultured Verrucomicrobiota bacterium | reverse complement strand
CCAGAAACCAGACTTCGCGCCCCACTCCCCCCGCCGGGTCTGTTCTCCGGTAGTAGGCTTTTTGTCCCTCCCTCCGATCGCGTAAAAGGCCGACCGACTTCAACTGGGACAGGTGGTTTGAAATTCTCGACTGCCCCACCCCCAACACCTCCTGCAACTCCGCCACCGAGAGCTCGTTCTCCCGCAGGGCGGAAAGAATCCGCAGACGGGTGGGATCCGCCAACGCCCCTAAAAGCCGTACCCGGTTGCTGATCATCCCTAAAGATTCATCATCTTATCATGATATATCAATATTTATTCTTGCCTAACCGCCGGATTGTGGCAGATTGGAATTCTATGAAAGGAAACTTCATCTTCTCTTCCGAGTCGGTCGGCGAGGGCCATCCCGACAAAGTCTGCGACGGCATTTCCGATGCGATTCTCGACGATTGCCTCCGGCAGGATCCCTACAGCCGGGTCGCCTGCGAAACTCTGGTGAAATCGAATCTGGTCGTCATCGCCGGCGAAATCACCACCCGGGCCAAACTGGACTACGATTCCATCATCCGCTCCACCATCCGCGAAATCGGGTACACCCATCCAGAGGACGTCTTCCACGCCGACCGCGTCCATATCATGAACGCCCTCACAGGCCAAAGCCCCGATATCGCCCAAGGGGTCGATGCCCGGCGCGCCACCGGCAAAAAATCCTCCGAACAGGGCGCCGGCGATCAGGGCCTGATGTTCGGCTTCGCCTGCCGCGAAACTCCCGAGCTCATGCCCGCCCCCGTCATGTTCTCCCACCAGCTCGGCCGCGAACTCAGCCGCATCCGCAAATCTGGTCGCGTCCCCTGGCTCCGCCCCGACGCCAAAACTCAGGTCTCCGTCGAGTACCGCCAAAACAAACCCGTCCGAATCACCGCCGTGGTCGTCTCCACCCAGCACTCCGCGGACGTCTCACATCGGCAGATCGAAAAGTTCATCATCGAAAAGCTCATCCGGAAAGTTCTTCCGAAAAACATGCTCGATCGTCGCACCGAGTTTCTGGTCAACCCCACCGGCCGTTTTGTCGTCGGCGGCCCCGAGGGCGATAGCGGCCTTACCGGCCGGAAAATCATCGTCGATTCATACGGCGGAGCCGGTCGCCACGGCGGCGGCGCATTCAGTGGCAAGGATCCCACCAAGGTGGACCGCAGTGCCGCCTACATGGGACGTTACGTTGCCAAAAACATCGTCGCCGCTGGTCTGGCGGATCGCGTGGAAATCCAGTTCGCCTACGCCATCGGTCATCCCCACCCCGTTTCCGTCTGTCTCGATACCTTCAACACCGAAAAGGTTCGCTTCGAACGGATCGAAAAAGCCGTGCACCAGACATTCGATTTCCGCCCCGCCGAGATCATCCGCCACCTCCGGCTTCGCCGCCCCATCTACTCGAAAACCACCAACTACGGCCACTTCGGCCATCGGGGCAGGCCGCTGTACGCCCCTTGGGAACATACCGATTGCGTTCAAAAACTTCGTCGTCACGCCGGACTGGTCTGATTTCTCTCTCCCCACCCACACCCTCCAAAGGAGTTAACCGCCCATGAGCACCGCCACCATTACATCCAAGACCGTCAAACTCTCCCACGATTTTAAGGTGAAGGACATGTCCCTCGCCGAATTGGGCCGCAAAGAAATCCAAATTGCCGAGAAGGAAATGCCTGGGTTGATGTCCATCCGCAAGAAATATGCGAAGGACAAACCCCTCGCTGGCGTACGCGTCACTGGATCGCTCCATATGACCATCCAGACCGCCGTGCTCATCGAGACTTTTGTCGATCTCGGAGCCGATGTCCGTTGGGCCAGTTGTAATATTTTCTCCACCCAGGATCAGGCCGCCGCCGCGATCGCGGCCACGGGCGTTCCCGTCTTTGCCTGGAAAGGCGAGACGCTCGAGGAGTACTGGGACTGCACATGGAAAGCCATCATCAATGCCGATGGCAAAGGCCCGCAACTCGTCATCGATGACGGCGGCGACGTCACCCTCTTCCTCCACAAAGGTTACGAGATGGAAAACGGCGACGGCTGGGTCAATACCCCCAGTTCGAGCCAAGAGGAGAAGGTCATCAAAAATCTCCTCAAAAAGATCCACGCGGAAAACCCCGCCATTTTTCATGAGCTCGTCAAAGAATGGAAGGGTGTGGCCGAAGAAACGACCACCGGCGTCCACCGCCTCTATAAATTGCAGGAGATCGGCAAACTCCTCGTCCCCGCTTTCAACGTCAACGACTCGGTGACAAAATCCAAGTTCGACAACCTCTACGGATGCCGTCACTCGCTGGTGGACGGACTCAACCGCGCCCTCGATGTCATGATCTCCGGCAAAGTTGCCGTCGTTTGCGGCTACGGCGATGTGGGCAAAGGTTCTTCCCAATCCCTACGGGGCCAAGGCGCTCGCGTCATTGTCACCGAAATCGATCCGATCAACGCCCTGCAAGCCGCGATGGAAGGCTTTGAAGTCACCACGATCGAAGAGACCCTCGGACGCGCCGACATCTATATCACCACCACCGGCAATAAAGACATCATCACACTGGATCACATGACCAAGATGAAGGACCAAGCGGTCGTGGCCAATATCGGCCACTTCGATAACGAGATCCAAGTCGATAAACTCAACAACCACCCGGGGGTGAAACGGGTCAACATCAAACCCCAACTCGACAAATACGTCTTCCCGAACGGACGGGAGCTCTTTCTCCTCGCCGAGGGACGCCTCGTCAACCTGGGCTGCGCCACGGGCCACCCGAGTTTCGTTATGAGCAATAGTTTTTCCAACCAGACGTTGGCGGCTCTCGATCTCTGGAAAAATCGCGCCCTCTACAAACCCGCCGTATATGTCCTGCCCAAGAACCTCGACGAGGAAGTCGCCCGTCTCCACCTAGATAAAATCGGCGTCAAGCTGACGAAGCTCACCAAGGAGCAGTCCGAGTACCTCGGCATCCCCATCGAAGGCCCTTACAAACCCGCTCACTATCGGTACTAACTCCGCCCACGTTTGCCTCGTTCCAACCTGATGGCTGGTCAGAACGGCGCGATACATAGATCGTGCCCTACCCAAGTCCTAGCCCAGTAAGCAGTGGGTAGTTGGTAGTTAAGCTCAATGCTAACTGCCCGCCCTGCTAGAACTTCGCACCTCAAAACCGAAAACAACTGTGGGTGGGCATCTTGCCCGCCATCAATTTTGAATTCTGGCGGCGGCCACGCATGGTCGCCCTACAATCGCTCACGGTTCATCAGTGCCAACGGCGCAAATAATCAAAATTTTGCGTTCGCGGCCTCGGAGATGTCGCCGCTACCTTAGCTCTCAATTCTCAGCTCTTCTGACTTCAACTTAATCTAAAACTTAAACTCGCGTCCCCGTCCGCGTCCCCTCTCCCAATTAAGAATCAAAAACCCAAAATCAAAAATCATCTCTCGGCGGTCGCCGCCTCCCCCCTGTCTTCAGCTTCAGTTCAAAACCTTCGCGTCGACCGCGGATCAGGTACGATTCGGAGATTATCGTAGGGAGAGTAGCCGGCAGGGGAACCGGGAGTCAGAGGATTCCCAGCGGGAGGGGTCTTTCCCTGCAAAGTCGGCTTGGGCTGAGGAGTCGCCTTCTTTTTGTCCTCACTCCCGGGCGGTAGGGAGTATGGATCCTGGGAAATCCGCTTGTACCCGCCAGACGGTACTTCCGGCACCTTTGACGCCGACGCCAAACGGCCATCATTGGCGCCGCTGGGAGGCATGATCGGCCTGGCCCCAGACTGATAATCTTGTCCCAAAGGACCGGTGGAAGAAGGCCCGGTGAAGGATTCAAAACCCGGCTGCACCCGTCCATCTCCCGATCCCATCGCCCTCGGTTTCACCCCTTCCATCCCAGTCACCGTCGGAAGCTTGTTCGCGTCTGCCTCGTTCACCCCT
>CAIVGD010000091.1 GCA_903905395.1 uncultured Verrucomicrobiota bacterium | reverse complement strand
GGAGGGGATCCATCTGGACCGGGTGGTGCCCATCTATCCTCTTCTCACAGGTTTGAATCAACGAAGAGTTCGCACCACGATTTATAACTATCTGAAAGCCTTTCCTCCGTTTGTGGCGGAGGCTTTCCCCACGATTGAGGGATTGCCGAGCAGAGCGGAAGCTTGGCGCATATTTCATTTTCCGGATTCATTGGTGGAAGTTGAGCGGGCGAGAAGGCGGCTGGCTTATGAGGAGTTGGTGGGAATTCAATTTTCCCTGCGGGTGCGGAGGGCGGCCCGGGAGGCCATCCGTGTCGAGCGACCGCCGAAAATCCGCGATCTGGTGAAGCCTTGGTTAAACACGCTCCCCTGGTTGATGACGGGAGACCAAACGAAGGTGTGTGCTGAGATTGATCAGGATCTGGCCATGCATCGGCCGATGCACCGACTTTTGCAGGGAGACGTGGGGTCGGGAAAAACTCTGGTTGCGGCCCATGCCCTGCTCCGCGGGTTGGAACGAGGCTCCCATGTGGCCTTGATGGCACCGACCACACTATTGGTGGAACAGCACGCGGCGGCGTTGAAACAACTTCTGCCCACCCGGCAACTGGAGATTGTCACTTGGACTTCCGCTTCGAAACCCGGTCCGGCAGGATTATTTCCAAGAATCACCGTAGGGACTCATGCGTTGTTCGTGGAAAAGGCCAGACTTTCCCGTCTCTCACTTTGTGTGATCGACGAACAGCAAAGATTTGGAGTGAAACAGCGCGCCGCTTTTTTGGCGAAGGGGGAGCGACCCGATCTGCTAGTGCTGACCGCCACGCCAATTCCGAGGACCTACGATCTTCTTTTGCACGGGGACATCGATGTTTCCCTCCTGCAAGAGATGCCTCCTGGCCGAGGGTCGGTGCGGACGCTGATCCGGGATGGTTCCGCTGTGGAAAAGATATGGGCCCATCTAAAGGATCGGGTGAAGGCGGGTGACCGGGTTTATGTGGTGGTGCCTCGTTTGGGGGAGGAGGTGGAGGATCCGGCGGAGGAAGCTTCCGTGCGGAGAACCCACGAGCAACTCTCCTCCCAAATCGGGGCGAAACACGTGGCTCTCCTGCATGGCCGGATGAAGGAGGCAGAAAAGCTCGAAGTCTTGGAGAAGTTTCGGCGAGGAACCATTTCGGTTCTAGTTGCGACGACGGTGGTGGAGGTGGGGGTGGATGTGCCGGAAGCCAACTGGATGGTCATTGACCATGCGGATCGTCTGGGACTATCGCAGTTACACCAGCTCCGCGGAAGAATCGGACGAGGAGGGCGCAATGGAACATGCGTTCTCATTCATCGCGGGGGAATTCCCGAGGCCGTGGCGCGGTTGGAATTTCTCGTCCAGCATCAGGACGGGTTCCGGATTGCGGAGGAGGATTATCGAATTCGCGGCCCAGGCGATATTTTAGGGGATGATCAGAGTGGGATGCCAAGATTTCGGCATGCGCATCTTCCTGAGGACTTACCACTTTTACAAAAAGCGCAGGTGGAAGCCCAGGAGCAGATGGCGGGAGGCTGGCAAAAATGGCCGGGTCTAGTCGAGGCGGAGACGCGGGCGCGGGCTGATTTCGCCGCGAATTAGATTGAGAAGGGGGAATAGAGCGAGCTTTTAGTCGGTCGGTTTGGATAATCGGTCCCCTTGAAATGGGGGTTTTTTCAGCCTCTGTAAATCAGGCCTGATGGCATCATCTCGTCAACCGGGGCTTTGCCATGTTTGCGACTGTATTGCTTTCGTTTGCACTGATCCATCATCTCGCCCCTGCAATACATACTGACAAAACCCTTGCAGGCCAGTTCGTTGACTTTGCAATGTTTTTGAAAAAAACCACAGGTGGCAAGCAACTCGCATTCCTTTCTGACTTTCATATTTTATTTTTTCCTAAAAAGCTTTTTATTAGACTGGTTGATCACTCATCCATCCATGCGAAAAATTTCATTAAATCACAAGATACCTTAGTTTTATTCGATAATCAACCTACCGGACGATAAGCAGATCTTTGCATATTGCTGGCATTCAGAGGCGGCGGACACCGACGGGATGATTTTTGATTATGGATTTTGGATTGGCCCCCTAAGACCTGCCACCGCCCATTCGCAGATCAGTGCCCCGCGGGGATGGATTTCCGCTTACGCGGATTTTTGATCATGGTCTTTGTATTCTATGTGCCGCTGTGAGAGAAAATTTTCTCACGGGGACACAGAATTGGAAACTGATCTCTGACTCCGATTTACTCAAAGGGCGAGAATCTCGGTGGGGGCGAAGGTGCCTCCGGGGGAGGAGATGTGGCGCTCGCTCTTCATGCCGGTGATGCGGCGCCGGATTCTGGGGTAGGTGTGAGGATCGGACCAACTGCGGACGCCGACGGTGCGGAACATCTCCCGCTCGTCGTCCCAGAGGGCGACGGGGCCGGTACGGCCGGTTCCGCGATACCAGGCGCCGTCGAGCAGGGCGGGGATTGGAATGGTTCCGTCCTTGTCGCGGGGATGCCACCGCAACCGGATATTCTGCCGGGCGTTGAGGGCCTTGGGCTCCGTGCGGCGGAGGCCGCCCTTGCGTCCCGTGCGGGTCAAAATCAAGCTGATGGACTCCATGCAAACACTCCATACGAAACGGCTTCGTAAGCAAGTTAAAAATGGAAATCTTTTCCCAGAGTGAAAAGGGGAAGGGAAGATCCTGAATAGGTGGATGTTTTGGGAGTTGGGAGATGGAAGATCGGAGATGGGGACACGCGGCGGACGCCGCGAACAGCCAGTTTAAGTTTAAGATTAAGTTGAAGTCAGAAGAG
>CAIVGD010000090.1 GCA_903905395.1 uncultured Verrucomicrobiota bacterium | reverse complement strand
CTTAGGACAGGGATTAAGTGTGTATTCCCACTCATCCGACATTTTTCAATCGTGCGATATCCACAGGAACTCATCTTGGGTGTGTTCATGGCCTGAGCTGATCCGCTGACCGTGGAATGAATCCACAAAAAGGTAGAGCTAAGGTTTCCTGACAGAGAATTTCTGCCACAGGGAATTGTTCTTTCGTTGAAGAAAAACAATCCTGCTCGTGCATGGCGCGTGGATAATAGATCTCCGTCTGAACTCCTTCGGAGGCGAGTTTTTCACGAAGGGCATCCCGCTTGCCCTTTCCCGTCACCCGAATCACAAACTGGTTCCACGTGTGATCCTCTTCTCCGGATTGACAGGAAAATGGAAGCAGAATCGTACCGGGTTTCCGTTCAGGTCCGGAAGCCTTTTGGCCTCGGCAAATACATGAATCCACAGGGAAAATAGCCCCCCACTTGTCCTGCAACTCTTTAATGAGCCTCTTGGCATTGGCTCTCCTCTTTTGCAGGGCCGAATCAAGATGTTTTAGTTTTACCCTCAAGAAAGCCGCCTGCAGTTCATGTAACCGGAAGTTACCGCCAATCATCTCATGAAAATACTTTTGCTTGGCTCCGTGCACCCGAAGTTTCCGAATCTTTTCAGCCAGAGCGGGATCTTTGGTTGTCACGAGCCCCCCCTCCCCTAGCGCCCCCAGATTTTTCGTCGGGAAAAACGAAAACGTTCCCAAGGTGCCCATGGTGCCCGCCTGCCGACCCTTGTCTTTGGCCCCGAGCGCCTGTGCCGCATCCTCAATCACCGGAATTCCCCGCTTAGCCGCCACCTCCAAAATCGGATCCATATCCGCACACTGCCCAAAAAGATGAACCGGAATAATCGCCTTGGTCTTGGGTCCGATTTTGGCGATCACCTGATCAGTCCGCAGGTTGTAACAGCACTCTGCGCTGTCCACAAAAACTGGAGTCGCCCCCAACCGGGCCACCGCCCCAGCCGTCGCGAAGAAAGTATAAGTAGGACAAATTACCTCGTCCCCCGGCCCCACCCCCACGGCCTGCAGGGCCAAGAGAAGAGCATCCGACCCATTCGAAACGCCAATCGCATGAGGAACCCCAATCCACGCCGCGATTTCCTTTTCAAAAGCTTCCACCTCAGGCCCCAGCACAAATCGGCCACTATCCAAAACACGGTCGAAGGCCGACTGTAGCTCCGCCCGGTAGGGAGCATGTTCCTTCACCAGATCCAGCATCGGAACTTTCATAAGTGCCTTAATTTAACATTCTTACCAAATTCTTCCAGTACTTAGTTCGTCCCGTAGTTTCTCCAACTTTGTCATAAGTTCAGGACTCTCTTTGGCATCCAGTAGAACCTTAAGATGACGACGTATATAACTCCAGTCCAACGATCGTGGATTTTGTCGTATAAGAATTCCCCGAATATCAATCCAATCCTGAGGTCGATCTGCGAAGGACTTCATGATCAAAAGATCCTCGGGTGTGCATATTTTTATTTTTACTCCCTGATCAAATTCCACATCCACGGCGCGCCCAATGGCTTCATCCTCATAAGGCAGACAACCCAGAGCGATATCGATCCCAATACCTTCCAAGCTGCGCAAAAGAAGAACCCGATTCTCGAGCGCAAACTCCTTCACATTTGGAATTCTCGCGGAAAACTTTTCCAACCACGCATCGATGAATTCCTCCTCCCTGCCCAGCCCCACCAGCAGGTTCAAATCCACATCCATGGTGAATCGGGGCTCTCCCCAGGCCTGTACCGCCAACCCCCCAATGACGCAACCCTTCCACCCTTTCCCTTGCCAAAACGTCTGCAAACCCAGCGCGAGCTGGGCCAATTCATTCATGGTCTTAGTTTGCGAAATAAACGCTGTTGCTCCACCAAGCCCGAGGTTGGCGAAGCCGATGTCCGCTTTAGCTCCGCAAGAACGGAGCCTTCAAAAAAGCGCATCGCTCTTTGGGTGTCCGCACCTCGAATCTCCTCTTGCCGAATTCTATCCAATTCAGGAGCGGCCCTCTGCCACTGACGGATGCGTTGTCTGACAAAATTCACGGCTTCCTTCATGTCCTGATTTTAACCTACCCCGGAGCCCAAGCGAGGCCTGTTTTGCATGAGAACGGAAGTCACATGCTTGATGAATACTTGGGGTCAGACCCCGGGACAGACCTAGGGTCAAACCCCAAATAGGCCCTTCCAAGTGGAAGTGGATAGACCCTGAAAAGAAATGCCGGCTGGCCTGAATTTTTTTTATCAACCGCACTTCGAGATTTTTGGGGTTTCGGATCCCGTGAGGAGCAGGAGCAACCCGATCCATGTCCACCCTGCGGGATTGCCCTTAGGGGCGGGTCGAGGCAGTTTCTGAATATGCCCAGCACCAATGGAGGAAAGTTTATCGTTCAGGGTGGAAACCCCATCTCCGGCGAAATTGAACCCCAGGGGAATAAAAACGAAGCCATGCCCCTCATGGCCGCTGCCTGTCTTACCGACCAACCGGTCACCCTCCAAAATATCCCGCAAATTGAAGATGTCCGGCTCATGGAGAGCATCCTCACGGAGCTGGGACTTACCTCCAAGGAATCTGACGCCAATCTCGTTCGCCGCACCTTGACCCTGCAAGCCTCCAAAACCCCGAGCTCCTTCCCTCATCCGGATCTTGCCTCCCGACTCCGCGGATCGGTCACTCTGGCCGGTCCCATCCTCGCCCGCACCGGACAGGTCACCATTCCCCGCATTGGCGGAGACAGAATCGGCCGGCGCAGACTGGACACCCATCTGCAAATCTTTTCGGCTTTGGGCGCGGAAATCAGTGACTCCAAAGAGGGCCTGCAAATCAAGGCCAAGAAACTCCGCGGAGCCGACATCCTCCTCGACGAGGCCTCCGTCACCGCCACGGAAAACGCCGTCTGCGCCGCCGCCCTTGCCGAGGGCACAACCATTTTGCGCAACGCCGCCAGCGAACCTCATGTTCAAGCCTTGGCTCACCTCCTCAGCGCCATGGGAGCCCACATCACCGGTATCGGCACCAACACTCTGACCATCGAAGGAGTCAAATCTCTCCAGGGCGCCACCCACCGTGTCGGTCCCGACTATCTGGAAGCCGGTTCCTTCCTCGCCTTGGCGGCAGTCACGAGGGGTGAACTAAAAATCAAGAACGCCGCACCTCAACACATGCGGATGATTTTACAAACATTCGCCCGGCTTGGCATCCACACCGAAATCCAAGGGCAGGACATTTTTATCGCCAAGAACCAGAAGCTCGAGGTGGAAAAAGAGTTCGGTGGAGCTGTTCCACACATCGCCGACGCTCCTTGGCCCGGCTTCCCCGCAGACATGACTTCCATCGCCCTCGTCACCGCCACCCAGTGCAAAGGCACCGTCCTTATCCACGAGAAACTTTTCGAATCCCGCCTCTTCTTTGTGGACGGACTTCTCGAAATGGGTGCCCGCATCATTCTTTGCGATCCCCACCGCGCCGTGATACTTGGCTCCGATAAACTTCGCGGCGCCAAGCTCGCCAGCCCCGACATCCGCGCGGGCATGGCTCTCCTCATCGCCGCCCTGTGCGCGGAAGGGGAATCGGAAATTCGGAACATCACGCAGATCGACCGCGGCTTCAGCCGAATCGAAGAACGCCTCCGCGCTCTCGGCGCTCAAATCGAAAGAACCTAAAGAAGGTCAACTCCCTCTGGCGTTTTACGGAATGGCCAGTTTGGATTCCAGCTCCAGAAAAGACCGACCCACCAGACTTTCCTTGGTCGGCTTGAGCACCCGACGAGCCTCTTGCAGGGCGCTTTTGGCTACACCCGCCTGCCCATCCGCCAAAGCTGCCTCCACAAATGGTTCCACGAGTCCGTAAAAAAGATGCCCCCCAGCCTGCCCCTTAAATTCCCGCAAGGCCCGGCGATAAGCTGTCTCGGCCTCGCTCCACTTTCCCGCCTCGATCTTTTCACCCACTTCGCCCGCAGCCGCTCCGATGCCTAAATCAAATCTCTTCGTCCGGTTCTGAACGAGAATTTGTCGGCTAAGATTCCGCACTTCGATCTCATCCCCCCAGACCTTGGCCAGTTCCAACATTTTCTCCTGCCCCACGACCTTTAAATCCGGGTATCTGGCAAAACGAACTGTGTAGGCGGTCCAGAATTCCCTCTGTTTTTCCGGGGAGGCCTGACTTTCTGTGAGGATTTGTGCACGCAAATTCCAAGCCGGAAGAAACTCTGGTTGAATCTCCAGCGCAGCATCCAGCCATCGGTCTGCTTGGGCACGTCCGAGGGTGCTTGCGATATCCGTCAAAAGACGGGCCTGCTGATAGCTGGAGGAGCGTTCCCTGCTTTTGGAAAGAAACTCCAATTCGGTATCGGAGATCGGTTTCCATATTTGCGGATCCATAGCATTTCCCACTGGATAGTTCTGTGACTCATATCTTCCGCAGTCCGTCTCCCAATGACCCGGTGAATCCATTAAGCCGAACCAAGCGTGTCCCCCGCTGTCCCCTTGACCCGAGAAGTAGAGAGTCGGCAGGCCCTTGGCTTTGCCAGTGTTCGCCGCAAAGTAGGCTTGATCCACGCAAATTCCTCCTTTGGCACGAATCTCCGCAAACGTGTAAGCCGCATAAGGCCAATCAAGTTGATTGGCCTTATACCGAGGGATGTCGTAACGAATACTACTAAAAACTTTGCTAAACCCGCTCCGACTCGCTATGACGTTTTTCCGTGCCCACTCCATTTCCGAATCCACCAAAGGATGGTCCACGATAAATTTGAGCTCACTTACGGTGAAATCCCGCAGATCGGTGAGATAGCGCCGGGATCGTTGAAGGTCGGCCATATTTTCAAGCCGTTGAACTGGGTCCACTTCCTCCATCGGCACCGCCGAAGCGGGTACCTGATGGTGCGGCCATCCCTTGGGAAACGGTTGATCAAAAACCAGAGCCAGTGCCACCGCGAGACGCGGCAACTCTTGAACTGCGATCGGAGCCTGCGATTGCATCCGAATCAGAATCCTGAGCGCCGCCTTTTGATCATCTTCCGGTCGTAGATTTTCCAAAAACGCCCGCCTTAGTTCCCTGTTTTCGCCCAAAGCACGGAAAGCCACGCCGTCCTCAGTCGAGTTGGCAGAATTCCATTCCCCCAGCCATTGCCAAAGGCGTAACCCATCCGCTTCGGTTGTCTCCGGTTTAATATCCGCCGCTTTTTTATCCTTGAGCAAAGCGAGGAGGTTTTCTCCAAGTTGATCACGACCCTCTGCCCAAGTGACCGGTTGTGGGTGCTCGGCCCACCAGTTCGTTCCCGCCCATCCCCCAATCTCCGCCAGCAGAAAGAGAACGAAGCCGACTAGGGAAGCCTTGGTCATTGCGCTTAGGTGATGGGCATCGAAACGCGCTTTCGACCCCGAAAAGAGCTGAGCTCGCGATAACCGACTTCCCGAACAAGGGCGATGGCGCGGTCGAACTCATAGCCTACTTCCTGTGGCGCGTGGGAATCGGAGGAGATTAAAATCGGAATCTTTCGGCGGAAGGCCCCTTCGATAAATATCTTCGAAGGATAAATTTCCCCCACCTCTTTGCGGAGTCCAGCCGTGCTGACCTCCATGGCGATTCCCGAGGCCTCGATCGCGTCCAGAGTTTCGCGGTAGTAGGGACGAAGGTCTCCCTTGGGGATATGTCCAAACTTTTTCACCAGATCGGGATGAGCTAGAAAATCAAACAGCCCACTTTGGGCGGCTTGGGTTACGGCCTGAAAGTATTTCGTCCAAACCTCCTCCACGGGTTGGTCATTCCACCGCTCGATTTTGAGAGGATTGTCCACGTCCCAATCGGGAGTAATATAATGGACTGCTCCGATGAAATAATCGAAGTCGGCCTTTTTGGCGAGTTCCCGGATCCACGATTCTTTCCCTGG
>CAIVGD010000089.1 GCA_903905395.1 uncultured Verrucomicrobiota bacterium | reverse complement strand
GTGCGGATCGCGCTTTTTTGTCTTTTGGTGGGTTTGGCGGGATGGATCGGGATTCGCGAATTCAACGGATTAAGACATGCGGAGGCCATGGATCTGGCCCAGCAAGCTCGGCAACTGGCCACCGGCAAAGGATTCACCACCGAACTGATCCGACCTTTGGCCCTTTGGCAACTGCGGGCGAAATTCGGCAACGAAGCTCCCGCGGTCAGTAATTTCCCGGAGACGCTCGCCCCCCCTCTTTACCCGATGATCATCGCCTCGATTTTTAAAGCCGGTCAGCTCACTTCCATAATCAAATTTAATCTTTCGGCCGATGATGTGAAAGGGTTTAGGGTTTACCCGCCCGATTATGCTATTTTGGGTTTTAACCTCATCCTCATTCTCTTTACAAGTTTCTGTGTCTACGGGTGGGCGGCGAGGCAATTTGACGTTGGGACCGCGGTGCTTGCGGTTGCATTTTTTCTGGGGAGTTCGGTGCTTTGGGAGCAGGCTGTCGGGGGAGGGGCATCCTGTCTGGTGGTATTTTTCTATGCGCTGGCCGGGTATTTTCTGTGTCTGGGCTGTATTCAGGGGGAGGAGTCGGAAATGGGTGGAGCCGGCAAAGGGGGATTGTGGGTGGGATTGGCTGGACTTGTCTTGGGTCTAGCCCCATCGGTGCAGATGATCCAAATTTGGCCGGTTTTGGTTTTTGCCAGCTTTGGGTTTGTTCTTTTGAAACAGGGACGGTGGTGGTTGTTGCTCGGGGTTGGGTTGGGCCTCGGTCTGTTTTTGGCATGGCTGGGAAGGCTTTGGTTGGTGACGGGAAATCCCTTGGGATTGAACTGGGCGTATTTTCTATCCGATTCGGCAAACTATCCTGGGAATCTTGTCTGGCGGACGTACTCCTTTGATTTGGAAAAGACGGATGTCTGGCGACGGGTGGGAGGATCGGTGTTCCGTGGGCTCACCTCACTTGTTTCCCAAGGTCCTGCTATTTGCGGGAGTGCGGTGGCGGGGACTCTGGCTCTGGTGGGAATGATGCACGCCTTCCGCCGAAGCTCGGCCGCCCAAGGACGGAATTGTTGGGGGCTGGTTCTCACCGCTCTTTTGGTGGCGACTGCTTTTATTTATCGGGGAGCGGAAGGGGAGGGCTCACCGATTCTTTTGGCACTCCTGCCAGTAGCCTGCGTGTATGGATCCGCTTATCTTTGGATCATCATCGAACGGTGGAAATTGCAAATAGAACTCCTCGGACGCCTCTTTGCCATTCTCGTCGCTCTCTTGGCCTGCTGGCCGACCGTGTCACGTCTGGCACTACCGGAACCGCCCCCATTCGATTATCCACCAACGTACCCGCCGATTTTTTTATACATACGGTCCTGGTTTGAGCCCAAGGAACTGCAGGCTTCCGATTTGCCGGCGGCCGAGGCTTGGTACTCAGACCAGCCGACGCTATGGATTCCTTCCACGCGCGAGGATTTTCTCAAGATTCATGACCGCGTTACCCCCGTCTTTAGCATCCTCTTCACCCCAGCAAGCTCTGACGTGAAGATGTACAGCCAGATGCTCTCGGAACATTCGGAATGGAGTGCTTGGGCGGATTTAATTCGAAGACAAAAACCCCCAGATTTACCTCAAGCATTCGCCACATCGTTGCCACCCAATAACGACTATTTACTTCTTTCAGTTCAAAAAAGGTGGAACTGATTTACCAGCAAGAGCTTAGCACGCAGAATCTAATCTTGAGCACAAGTTATTGGGTGTAGATTATGAATATGGCACTACGTATAGTGCCTTTTTATTGAAGTAAAAACTAAATCCTCAAGACTTGGGAGATGGCAGACGGCCAAGCTCCTCCGTATCAAGTCCGACTTATCTCTTGGTTGATTCTAGGAGTGGCGGCACTTTTTTCTGTGGATAATTTGTCGGCGCAGATTGAGGGATCGGCCGGACAGGAAGGCACCAAACCATTTACCGCCACCGTCGCTTTGCGTGAGGGGTATGACAGTAATCCGATGACCGAGTCTTATCAGTCCTCGTCGGACGTGGTCTCCTCAACGTACTCGAGTGTGCAACCCTCCCTCGGTTACAATTACACGGGCCTCCAGGCTGACTTGGCCTTGCGGTATGATTTCACCGGAACTTATTTTCCCAGTATAAACCAGTCGTACGACATCCAATACAGTCAGGCTTTTATGGGGCGGTACACCTACGCTTTCGATCCAAGAATCCAGCTCACGGTGTCGGATAACTTTATTTATAGCGAACAACCCATTCCGACTCTGGTCACCCAAGGCTTAGCCCCCCTCACACAGACTCAGGGATATATTAATAATCTGGGAACGATTCAGGGCGATTACAGGGTAACCGACCGCCTCGCTATGATTACCCGCTGGAATAATTCCATTTTGAATAGTGATGGTACGGCGAGTTATAGTGGCACGAGTAATGTCATCCAGTCGGGCAGTGCCAGCCAGGGGAATTACATGAACAATGGGGCGTTTCAGCAGTTTCGCTTGGATTTCACTCCAGAAACCGTCGGGACTTTCACTTTTGATTATCAACTTTATGATTACCAGAACGACCAGGGTTACCGGGACAACCAGCAGGTTTCTCTTTCTTTGGGGGCGGACCATACTTTTTTACCCACGTTAAATTTCAGTGGGCGTGCGGGCATTCAGTTGAACGATAATTACGGCTTGAGCGACAACTCTAACGTCATCTCGGCTGGCGGACTGGGAAGCGGTGAGCTGGAAATCGGGGCATTTCCTTTTGCATCGGTCAGTGCGACTTGGAACTACGAGCAAAGAAGTTTTGCATCCGCCGGACTTTCCGTGGCGGTTCAGCAGTCCAATCTTGCCACCTCTTCCGATTCGGAGGCCTACACCATTAATGGAAACTGGGATCACTACTTCACCGACAAGTTTTCTGTGATCCAAAGCTTCTTTATCAATATGGCCGTCTTCACTCCTCAAATGACTCAGGCGCAGAGCATCGCTGTCTCGGGGGGGTATCAGGGAAGCGGCCAGCAAACGACCCTTACCTACCAGTGTAAGTTCGCCTACGAATTTTATCCCTACCTATCGGCTGAACTCGGCTGGAGCTACACCAACTACGGATCCTACTTCGATGTAAATAATGGGAACGGAAGTAGTTACAATCGGAATCAAGTTTACATCGGCGTCAGGGGAACCTACTGATTGCAGAATCGTCTCTCCGCAAGTAACCT
>CAIVGD010000088.1 GCA_903905395.1 uncultured Verrucomicrobiota bacterium | reverse complement strand
GACAACGCCAAGATCTACCGCTCGCCGCAGTTGGCGCGCATCGCCGCCTCCATTGGAATTTTCATCATTCACACACCGCCGTATCAGCCCGAAGGCCGCGGCAAGATCGAACGCTTCTTCCGCACTTCTGTTGTCGACAACAGAAGAGCGGTTATGTGGCCATCGCAGTTATGTGGCCCAGGATACGCGGCGGCCGGATTTCGTTAGCTCCGAGGAGAATCTGCACCACATAAGTTGACCGGTATAGTGGGCGTGCAGTTCAACACCACTATGGAGGTCAACAATGTTTGATCAACTCTTCGCCAGCCGCCAAGCGCGGCAGCGCCACAACACCAGCCCGCTGCTGCAGGAGCGGCTGGATTACTTGCACCACTGTGCCGGACAAGGATACTCGCCGACGACTCTTCGCCCGTTAGCCACTGATTTGCTGCTGATTCAGAATCTCCTTGGTCTACCTGAATCCTCCCAGAAGCTCGATCCGGCCACCGTAACGGCGGCTATTGAAAAATGGACGGCACGCGAACCCAAATACCCCAGCTATAAGAACGGACGCCGCGGCCGCGAGAACTTGCCGCAGCGAGCGATCTGTTGGCTGCGCTATATGGATCGTCTCCAGGTTTTGGCTTCCGACACCAAGGACTTCAGCGTCTACATTGAGGATTTTGCCTCGTACATGCGACAACAAAAGGGCCTGTCCGAAGTGACGATAAAGGGCAAGTGTTGGTATGCCAAAGATCTTCTGCGGTGGTATTTCCGCGATCATCTCTCCTTGTCCGATATCACAATCGCCGAGATCGATGAGGCGCTCGCTCGAAAAGGGCGAGATGATGGGTACTCCAGAAGCTCCGTCAAGGTGTATGCTTCCGGCATTCGCACGTTCTTCCGTCACGCCGAAAGAAATGGCTGGTGTCGGCGAGGGCTCGCCGATCTAATCGAATCGCCTCGCGTGTATCAATATGAGGGCCTCCCTTCCGGTCCTTCTTGGGACGATGTGCAACGCGTGATCGCAACTACCGACGCCGGTCGCCCGAAAGACCTCCGGGATCGCGCTATGCTGCTCCTGTTTGCTGTTTATGGCATGCGCTCTGCTGAAGTGCGGGCGCTGAAGCTGGAAGATCTGGATTGGGCGAAGAATTTAATCTGGGTACCGCGCACAAAAGGGCGCCGGATACAGTGTTATCCGCTGGTCGAAACGGTCGGGGAAGCCATCCTCCGATACCTGGAGGATGGGCGTCCGAACTCCTCGAAATATCGCGAGGTCTTTCTGACAATGGAGGCGCCCATCCAGCCTATGAGAGGCAGCACCGTCTGGACAATGGTTGCCAAACGGCTCCGTCCTCTGGGACTTCGACTTAGCCAGCATGGCCCCCACACCCTACGACACGCGTGCGCGACTCGTCTGATGGCGGAGGGCTTGTCGCTCAAGGAGATTGGGGATCATCTCGGGCATCGTTCGCCCAAGGTCACGGCCGCTTACTCCAAAGTCGCTATCGAGGGCCTACGTGAGGTGGCGAACTTCACACTAGAGGGCCTGGTATGAAACTCGCTCAACTCATTGCCCAGTACGTGGCGTTCCGCAAGGGCTTGGGTGTCAGCTTCGAAAACGATGCCAAGCTCCTTGCGTCGTTTTCTCGCGCAGCCGGAGAGACAGCAGAAGTCTCAGGTCTGCAAGCGGATCGAGTAAAGGCTTTTCTCGATGGTCGCGGGCCAATCACTCGCTACTGGCACCGGAAGCATTCGGCCCTGAGTGGGTTTTACCGATACGCCGTGAGTCGCGGATACGTCGCCGCGGCACCATTGCCTACAGTACTTCCTAAACAGCCTGAGCGCTTCGTACCATACATCTATTCGTGTGAGGAACTGCGGGGCCTGCTTGACGGAACGACCTCCTACCAAAAGCAAAGGATCCAAATGGAGCCCTACACGTTCCGGACTATTTTGCTGGCTCTTTATGGAGCCGCCCTGCGTGAGGGCGAGTGCCTTTCCTTGACGCTCGCCGACGTGGACCTGCGTCAATCACTGTTGACCATTCGCGATACGAAGTTCTACAAATCGCGCCTGGTACCGCTGGGGTGCGACCTGAATGAAGCGATGCTGAGATATGCCAGGCGGAGAAAGGCAGCGGGCCACTCACAGGAAGAGAATGCTTCGTTTTTCGTTACCAAACTCGGCGAACGCATACCGAACGACCTCCTTCGGCGGGCGTTTCGACGACTTCGCAAACAAGCCGGCATCCGCCGCACTGATGGCGCACGCTACCAGCCGCGGCTGCACGATCTCCGCCACTCCGCGGCCGTCCACCGGCTGACGACTTGGTATCGGGAGGGCAAGGATGTGCAAAAACTCCTTCCACTACTGTCAACCTACATGGGCCACACGGATATCGGCGGTACGCAGCATTATCTAACGATGACGCCGGAGTTATTGCAGCAGGCCAGTGCTCGCTTCGCGACCTACGCATTTTCGGAGGTCAGCCATGGCTGATACTACCAAGCTCGGCCCTTGGGTCCGCCGCTTTCTGCTGGAACATCTCATCGGGGAACGCAACCTGT
>CAIVGD010000087.1 GCA_903905395.1 uncultured Verrucomicrobiota bacterium | reverse complement strand
TGCCCCCCTCCGTCGAACAGTAATCTCTCTTACTCGGCTTCCGCCCTCGAGTCCCGATCCAATAGGGAGGCTAGCCCCTCTTTCGGCGACTTCCCTTCGAAAAGCACCTGATAGAGTTGGCGGGCGACCGGAGCTTCCACTTGTTTTTGATCGAGGAGGGTATGCAACGCTTTCGCGGTCCAAACCCCTTCGCAAACCCCCTCCACCGAGGCCAGGGCTTTTTCCAAGGGATCTCCCGCTCCGATTCGTTCGCCCACCCTCCGGTTCCGACTCGCCCGGCTGTACGATGTTAAAATCAGATCCCCGATTCCGCTTAATCCCTGCAGGGTTTCTTCCCGGGCGCCAAACTGAACCGCCACTCGGGTCATTTCCCGCAGACTCCGTGTGGTCAAACCCGCCAGGCTATTTTCACCCAAGCCGAGACCCGCACACATTCCCGCGGCGAGCGCATAGACATTTTTTAAAGCGCCCCCCCACTCCACTCCGACCGGGTCGGTACTGCGGTAAACCCGCAGAGCTGGACCATGCAGGGCGGTCTGCACCGCGGAGGCCAAACCCTCGTCCACGGCTGCAGCCACCACCGCGGTGGGCATTTTCCGGTTCAGTTCACCAGCCAGGCTGGGTCCGGAGACCACGGCGGTCGGGGTTCCTGGCCACACCTGGGCCACAATTTCGCTGACGCGTTGCCCCGTTTTGATTTCGATCCCTTTCGACAGGTTGACGACCGGGATTTTTCCAGAGAAGGACTGCAGGGTCTGGAGACACTCCCGGACGGCTTGCGTAGGCAACGCAATCCAAACCATCTCCGTACCCGATGGAATTTTCCGACCCCCTTTCTCGACCCACCCGACATCATGTCCCCGATCCTTAAGAACTTCGCCGAGGGCCGAGCCCCAGGCACCTTTTCCGAGAATGATGATCTTCATGGGTTTCATTTTTTTGGGAATCCGCTCTCCTTGCCTTGCAGTAACCGTATCAGGTTATCCCAGTGGCGTACCCAGACCAGCACGCCCATGCCCACCGCGGCCCACTGGAGGATCGGACGCCCTGGATCCAGCCCGAGCACCAGGAATGGAAAGGCGGTAGCCGCCACGAGAGACGCCACCGAAACAATCCGTCCAAGGAAAAAAACTGCTGCAAAGACTCCGATCACCGACAGGCCGACGATGGGAGTCAACGCCAAGAGCACACCCGCGGAGGTGGCCACTCCTTTTCCACCACGAAAACCCAACCACGGCGAAAAGATATGACCCAGCACCGCGACCACTCCGACTGTCACGACCAAAGGATCGGAAGCTTTCCCCACATGCTCGGCCAAGGCCACGGCGACCCATCCTTTGGCCACATCCAGGACCAAAACCAAAATCCCCCACTTCTTTCCCAAGACCCTGCCCACATTCGTGGCCCCCGTGTTTCGGCTTCCCTCGCCCCGGACGTCGATCCCCCGAAGGCGTCCCAGCCAGTACCCAAAGGGCAAAGACCCAAGAAAGAACGCGAGACCGATGAAAATCCACTGTTTCTGCACCCTTGCGAAATGGACGAGCCAGCCCTCCACGGCAAGGAAAACCCGCGGACGATTTTTTGTTTTGGGAAGAATGCCATATGGGGTAGATTTTCTCCTTATGCCCGAGACTTCTGTCGCGCAGTTGACCGGACCCCAGCGGGATGCCTTTCTCAAGGCGAAGGATGCCGTGGCGCGACAGAATCATGATTATGTGATCATGCTTCTGCCCCCCATTTTAGAGGCCCAACCGGGTTTTCTAGAGGGCCGCAAATTGCTCCGAGGCAGCCAGTTCTCCAAAGCCAAAACGGCTTCGAAAATGGATAAAAATATGGCGGCGGTGAGAATCACCCCAATGGTCATGCAGGCCAAGATGGCCGCCGGAAAATCGCTTGGCACCGGCCTCGCCAAACTTGAGGAAGCTCTCGCCTTGGATCCCCACAGCCCGCAGGCCAACGCAGCTTTGGCGGAACTGGCTTTGGCTAACGATTTAACGGCCACCGCCATCTTTGCCCACGAAACGATCCGTTCCTCTAAACCTCAGGACACCCAAAATCTTCACGGCTTGGCCCGGGCCCTCATCGCCGCAAAACAGATGAGCAAGGCTCGCGACACCTATCAGACGATCCTGCAATTGAGCCCCACCGACGGTGCCGCCCTCAAAGGGATGAAAGACGCCAGCGCACTCGTCGCCAGCGAGCAAGGAGGATGGGAAAAGTCTGAGGACTATCGTGATTCCCTGAAAGACAAGGAGGAGAGTCTGGCTTTGGAATCAGCCTCCAAGGTTATTAAATCGGATGTAGCCATCGCCGAGCAGTTGGATCGTCTTCATGCCCAGCTTGAACAAGAACCACAAAACGTGGGCTTGGCCAGGCAGATTGCCGAACTATGCGAAACCCAGGGATCCCTCGATCACGCCCTCCAATGGTTTCAGTTTGCGTATGAACTCACACAGAAAACCGATCCCGTTCTCGAAAAAGCGGTCTTCCGGTTGCGTGGCGTCCAACTCGACCTCGAAATGGATCAAGCCCGTGCCGCCGGAGCCGAGCCAGCGGTTTTGCAGGAGATTCTCTCCCGTAAAAATTCCATTCTTCTTGAAGGAGCCAAGGGACGGGTCAGTCGCTATCCCAACGATCTCCAGTACCGCTTTGAATTGGGCGAAGCCCTCATGGATGCAGGCCTCTACAAGGAAGCCGCCACGGAACTACAGCAGGCCCTTCGTCAGCCCTCCGTCCGTCACCGGGCCCTCAATCTTCTCGGCGTATCCTACCAGAAGAGGCGGATGCTGGATTTGGCGGCGAAACAGTTTGCCCTCGCGTCCTCCGAACTCGTCTCGATGGATGCAGTAAAAAAGGATGCCATCTACTCCCTCGGAATCATCCTGGAGGAGATGGGCAAAAAAACCGAAGCCCTCGATGAGTTTAAAAAGATTTACGAGGTGGACAGCCAATTTCGCGACATCGCCGAGCGTGTCGAATCCGCCTACCACCAGACCTCCTAAGAAAAAAAGGCGAAGGCCGGACGGCCTTTACGCCGCCCGGCCCTCCTCCTGTGGAACCCGTAAGCCGGATTCTGTGACTCACCGGGTTGCCCCGGCAAGCTGGCAGCCATTTCTCTAATTCGCCTTTCGGCAAATTTCGGTCTGGCGTTTCCGCCGTTCCGATGCGGCACCAACCCGGGGGTGTCCCGCTTGCGCGGGACGGGCGGATCACCCGTTCCCCCTGCTCGGCCTTGCACCATCCGTGGTTTATCATTCTCCCCGGTTACCCGGAGAGCGGTGGGCTCTTACCCCGCCTTTTCACCCTTACCCGGCTTGCGCCAGGCGGTATGTTTTCTGTGACACTTTCCGTCGGAGGAAGTTTGCACCTCCCCCGCCCCCAGCTTTCCCAGGGCGGATTATCCTGTGGTGTCCGGACTTTCCTCCGCCGACCTATCCGAAGACGATCGGCGGCGACTGCCCTGATTCCAACAAAAAGAGTAAACCCAATATC
>CAIVGD010000086.1 GCA_903905395.1 uncultured Verrucomicrobiota bacterium | reverse complement strand
GGCCCAACCTTAATCCGAAAACGTCATGCCTTGATTGGAAGGCGGACGCGGAAGCGGGAGCCTCAAGTTCTGGAAAACTCCAGGGTCGAAAGAAATTCTCCTAGCGCTCGGGTGGGGCGTGTTTTTTTTTGAAAGGGGTTAAAAGTTTGAGCCGCCCAGAATCGCAAAGTTAAGCTTCTTGAACCAATCAACCACTTCAAAACCTGAATCCTTTACGGGGCTATTGGTGATGGAATATGTGCGGCCAACTCTATCACCTTTGGCAGATTGGCGAGGAGATCGGCGATGGCATCGTAGCGACCGCTGAGCAAACCCTGCTGGGCGCTCGACTTCATGGTGACGGAGAAAGAAAGTTTTCCGGCGGTCACTTTCAGTTTTTCCAAATCAATCTTCACCTCGGTGGCTGGTTCGGTTTGGATCAGTTTCGTGAGTGTAATCAGATCTTCGCGCTTCGCGGTGACGCAGGGCAACCCGAGGGTGGTGCTGTTTCCAAAAAAGATTTCGGCAAAGCCACCCGCGATCACAGCTTTGAATCCCGCCCGGGCGATGGCTTGAGGTGCGTGTTCACGGGAACTCCCGCATCCGAAATTCATTCCTGAAACCAGGATGGAGGCTCCTTTGTATTTTGAATCATCGATGGGGTGGTTCGTGGTCTTCCCATCGGGGGTGAAGCGGACATCGCGAAAGAGGTACTCGCCCAAACCGTCAAAAGTGATGCACCGCATATATCTGGCTGGAATGATGCGATCTGTGTCTATGTCGTCGCCTTGCACGGGAACAGCGCGGCCGGTGATTTTTTTAATGGGTGAGAGGGACATATTCAGGATCCGGTAAAAACCTTGCGAGCATCACTGACTTCGCCGGTGACGGCCGCGGCGACCACCATGACCGGACTCATAAGCAGAGTTCGGCCGGTGGGACTGCCCTGACGGCCCTTGAAGTTGCGGTTCGAGGAGGAGGCGCAGATCTCATCGCCGACCAGTTGGTCGGGATTCATTCCGAGACACATCGAGCAACCCGCTTCGCGCCAATCAAAACCTGCATCACGAAAAACCTTATCGATTCCCATTTCTGCACAAATCTTGCTTACGCCTTGAGAACCTGGCACCGCAATGGCCCGGACTCCCGGGGCGACTTTGCGTCCTCTGAGGAATTTGGAAGCTTCCAGAAAATCGGAGACGCGCGCGTTGGTACAGGAACCAAAGAAGGCGACTTGAATTTTCTGCCCTGCAAGTTTTTGGCCGGCTTTAAACTGCATGAACTCAAGAGCCTCTTTGGCGGAGGAGCGGTCGGCCTCGGGAAGCTGCTCGGGGGAGGGGATAGCTTCATCAATGAAGATGCCTTGGCCCGGATTGATTCCCCAGGTGACCGTGGGGCGGATTTTTGAAGCTTCAAAGACTTTCACGTCGTCGTAAACAGCGTCGTCATCGGAGGCGATCAGGCGCCAGGCCTTTACGGCTTCGTCCCAATCCTTGCCTTTGGGGCAGTAGGGCCGTCCGCGGAGATACTCGAAGGTCTTGTCGTCGGGATTGACGTAGCCGGCCCGAGCTCCGCCCTCAATCGACATATTGCAAATCGTCATCCGTTCTTCCACCGACAGCCCTTCGATCGTGGGGCCGGCATATTCGTAGGCATACCCGGTGCCGCCATTCACGCCAAGAGTGCGGATGATGTGGAGGATGATGTCCTTGGCGTACACGCCTGGGCCAAGTTTTCCACGTACTTCGATTTTGCGAACCTTTAGGGGGGAGAGGGCCAACGTTTGGGTGGCGAGCACGTCGCGGACCTGGCTCGTGCCGATACCGAAAGCAACCGCGCCAAAAGCGCCATGGGTGGAGGTGTGGGAATCTCCGCAGGCGATCGTGGTGCCCGGTTGGGTGATGCCCTGCTCGGGTCCGACGATGTGGACGATGCCCTGTTTGCCGGAAGGGATATCGAAGAAAGTGATGCCAAAGTCAGCGCAGTTTTTGCGCAGATCCTTGATCATGGCGTCGGCCAAGGAATCGCGGAACGGCTCGGTGCGTTGATCGGTCGGGACAATGTGATCGACTGTGGCGAAGGTGCGGTTGGGGAAGGCGACTTTTAAACCGAGATCGCGGAGCATCCCGAAGGCTTGGGGGCTGGTGACTTCGTGAATGAGATGGGTGCCGATAAAGAGTTGGGTCGAACCATCGGGCAATTTTCCGACGGTATGGCGTTCCCAAACTTTATGAAAAAGTGTCTTCCCCATAAGGTTTTAGAATAGCGGAGCCTGCCCTCACAGGCAAACCACCTAAAAAAGACTAGAGGCGTTTCCAAAACGTGGCATCGGCGAAGGTGAATTGAAATTTGCGACGATGTTCACGCAGGAGAAAGGGAAGATTCTGGCGATGAATGAGGCGGAAGGAGGATCGGAGGTGGGAACGAAGGGCTGAGAAGGAATCGGTGCTGTGGCTGGCCAACCAATTGGCGGGTGGGGTGAAATCGGCAGACCAAGTGTAAGGGGAAGTGAGAAGAAGAAGACCTCCGCATCTCACGAGCGAAGGCAGAATCTTCGAGAGAAGTCGTTTTGGATCAGGGACTCGATCGATAAGGTTGGCCGCCAAAACGAGATCGAAAGATCCTAGGCCTTTTGGAAGGCGAAGTGCGTCCCCAGTCGTAAAACGAACACGTGCTTTATCGATTCCGGCAGGAACACGAGCCACCGCATTTCGTGTAAGGCATCCCTCCTCGAGAAGTTTGAATCCAAGTTTGCCTCTGTTTTGAAGTTTCCGGGCGGTGCGAATAAATGAGCGGGAGATGTCGATACCCAGAACCTCTGGGACGCGGCGGGCGAGTTCGAACGAGGAGCGCCCCACTGCACACCCAAGATCCAATGCACGGCAGGGTCGGACTTTCCTGGCCTTGGCCTGAACAAGAAGAAGTCGGGCGCAGGTCGCAGGAAAGTTTGAGACCTGCCTGGGTGTAGGAACGCCTTTGGGAAGAAGATCCGCGGGATCGAGATAGTGAAACGCCAAGTATTCCGCCAAGACGGCGGGTTTTTCGTAGGAGGATGAGTTCAGGCGAGAAGGTTCTGGAGGTATGAGGATGGGCGATAATTTTCAATGACGACTTGGATCTTCCCGTCGCGGTGAAGGCGAACCTGTTTCAACTGAATCTCCGGAGTCTTGTGGGGGGCATAGAGGATGTCGTCATGAGTGGCGTTGATCTTTTCGGCAAACTTGTCGGGGGTGAGGTGACCGCCGAGGTGATCTGAACGTCCGGTGGCAACGTGAACAGTGCCGAGGATCTTTTCGTCCTGGATATCGCGACCGCTGAATGGGAGAAGCTGGGTGCCGAAGCCGAGTTCCCCGAGTTCTCCGGTGACCGGATCGCGTTTCAGTTTGGCGACATGGGCTTCCAGGGTTTTTGCGTTTCCGGAAAGAAAGGAGCCGCCGACTTGGCGGCCGTTTTTCACATCTAGCAGGGCGAGAGTGCCATCTTCGAATTTCATGGGCATCTGGCCGGAGGCATTCGTGGGGACAAAATAGACTTCCCCCGCTGGCAGGTTGGCCACGTCGGGAGTTTTTCCACGGCAAAGGCCGTGAGATTTCTGGGCTTCCTGTTTTCCGAGATCAAGATGGAGAGTCGCTTTCTTGCCAGTCACTTCGAAATCGATTTCCACCCAGTCGGACTTGGTGAGTCCGAGGCGTAGCTTTTCGGTTTGTCGGCTGACTTCGTTGTAGTCCACGGCAAGACCGGTTTTGAGAATGATCTCGTTGAGGCCGTGAAGGGTAGCGCCTCGGAACCCATGTTTTTTGGCCGAGGCGGTGAGGGGGGCGGTGGCGGAGTATGTGGAGACGCAGAGGATGATGTCGTACTTGGGATAGATGTCTTTTTCAAAGGAGAGATGATTCCCGTGAATGTCGATTGCGAGGTCATCGAGATCGAGGTTACTGCCTCCGGTGGTTCGGTAGGCGTAGAGGTCTCCCCCGGTCAGGGCGAGCGTTTTCTTGGCTCCGTTGTTCAGCCCCTGATAAAAAATATCGTGGGCATACTTTTGAACGGTGAGGTTGGTATTTTTCAGGAAGGCAAAATCCTTCACGCCGGTCGGGTCGTCGAGGTCGATGAGAACGCAGGTCCTTTCGCCTTTGGCCGGCTCGAAAACGGTCTGGAGCAGGCGGATAAGGTCGAATGGGGGGAACGACTTGGGAATTTCCAAATGAGGAGTAGGCATTTGGATAATTTAGCCGGATTTTGATGCTCCGCAAATGGATTGGAGGGGGTGCCGCGGGGCTGGCGTGAACACGGGTTATGGGCAAAATGACCGAATGCCGCTATCTGACCAAGCCCAAGCCGATTATTTCGATTTTTTGAGGTTTCCAACTGTCTCGGCCGACCCATCGAAGGCTCAGACGATGCGAGAGTGTGCCGATTGGTTGGAGAAGAAGTTTGAGGAGATGGGTATGAAGGCGGAAATTGTGCCTACGGCTGGAGCTCCGGTGGTACTGGCCAAGTGGAAGAAGCCGGGTGGGCTCAAACGCAAGACGGTGCTGATTTACGGTCACTACGATGTGCAACCGGCGGAGATGGGGGATGGGTGGACGGGCGACCCATTTGAGCCGAGGGTGATTGAGGGGATGGTGGTGGCTAGGGGTTCGACCGACAACAAGGGTCAGATCTTTGCGCACATGCTGGGAGTGGCCGATATGATCCGCTCGGGCGGAGCTGAGACGGACGTGGTTTTTGTGGTGGAGGGGGAGGAAGAAGTGGGAAGCGACAATTTGGAAGCGGTCCTGCGTGCGAGAAAAGAGGAGTTGGCGTGCGATGTGGCGGTAGTTTCCGATACCAATATGGCGGGGCTGGACAAGCCGACACTTACCTACGGTCTTCGAGGGATAACTGCGTTGCAGGTGGATCTGACTGGGCCTTCCCACGATCTGCATTCTGGGGTTTACGGAGGTGCAGTGGTGAATCCCATCACCGTTCTCACCCGTCTGCTGGCGGGACTGCATGATAAAAACGGGCGTGTCACGATTCCCGGATTTTACAGCAAGGTGAGGAAACCGGCGGCGTGGGAGCGCAAGGCGGCCAGGGATCTGGGGGTTTCGGATGCGGAAGTGCGGAGGCAGGCGGGCAGTCCCGCTCTGGGGGGTGAGGCCGGATTTTCGGCGATTGAGCGAATCGGCATGAGGCCAACGGCGGAAATCAATGGAATCACGGGTGGCTATCAGGGGCCAGGGCCCAAGACCGTTTTGCCGAGCAAGGCTTCCGCCAAGCTGACCTTCCGCTTGGTGCCAAATCAGGATCCGAAGGAGATCACTGCTCGGGTGGAAAAGGATCTGAAAAAGCGGTGTCCGAAAACCGTAAAAATACAAGTCACCCGGCATCACGGCGGCTTTCCCTATTTCTGCGATCCCAAAAAGGGGTTTGGTCCAGCGGCGGTGCGGGCCTTGAGTCAGGCTTGGGGAGGGGAAAAGGTGCACTTCCTGCTGGAAGGCGGAACGATACCGATTGTCAGTGTGATCAAGAAGGTTTTGGGTGTGGAGACTTTGCTGGTGGGGTTGAGCCAGCCCGACTGCCGGGCGCACGGACCTGATGAAACTTTTCCCATTCGTTATCTCGAGCAGGGGGCGAAAATGAATCAAGCGCTGTTGCGGCAGATTGCGAAAGCCTGATTTAAATTCGCACCAGTTGTTTTAATTTTTGGTATAATTCTCTTAACTGTGGCATATCGGCACCGGCGGCGGTTCCTTGCCGCAGGGCTTCGCCCCAGATCGATTCGAGTTCGACGGGTTTCTTGGCTAGATAATCGAGCAGGCTAGATGGTTGATAGGCTCCCATTTTCCGG
>CAIVGD010000085.1 GCA_903905395.1 uncultured Verrucomicrobiota bacterium | reverse complement strand
CGTATTATCGGTGGACGGATTCCGGGGGTGGGGTGGGGAGGGATGTTTGGTCTTTGGCGGAGGGGGCGGCCAGTGAGTTGGCCACGCAAGCCCGGGATGCGGAGGCGCTACGGCGCGTGCTGGGTCAGCGGCAGGAGAAATCGAAAAGGTATTTTGATGCGGTAGCCGGGCGATTGGGGAAGAAGTACTGTCCGGGGAGATCTTGGGAGGCGGTGGGGCGGTTGCTCCTGGCTTTGGCTCCGCGGCAGGTGTATGCGGATCTGGGGGCGGGGGAGGGATTGATTGCGCAACTGCTCGCGGCCCGGGCCAAGAAGGTGATCGCCTTGGACCACTCGCCGAAGATGGTGGAGGTGGGACGAGATCTGGCGAAGCGGAGCGGTCTGAAAAATCTCGAATACCGGCAGGGGGATTTGGAACAGCCGCCGATCCGACCGGGGTCGATTGATGTGGCCATTCTCAGCCAGGCTTTGCATCACGCGGTGCATCCGCCCCGGGCTTTGGAAGCGGCGTGGAAAATTCTGAGACCCGGCGGGACGGTTTTGATTTTAGATTTGGTCGAGCACAGTTTTGAAGCGGCGCGGGAGATGTATGCGGACGTGTGGCTGGGATTTGCGCCTTCGGAGCTGGCGCGGATGCTGAGGGAGGCGGGGTTTGAATGGGTTTCCGTGGAGATCGTGGCCAAGGAGAAGGAAGGGCCCGGTTTTCAAACCCTGTTGGCGGTGGGATCGAAACCCGCATAATTTTTTTTGGGGGGAGAAGGCTTGGAATGGGCCCGAAGGTAGGGCATGATTTTGGGCGATACGCGCTCGTGGCGAAACTGGCAGACGCGCTAGATTCAGGTTCTAGTGGGGCAACCCATGGAGGTTCAAATCCTCTCGAGCGCATAAAATAAGCGAGAGAGTTCCATCCGCCAGAGGCGTGGATTGATTCGGTCGGGGGCGGGTTTTTTGCGAACAGTTTGAGCGGTCTGGCTTGACGATTCGGCCACAGGCGGTGAAGTAGTACGCTTGAAGCCGGCGAGTTCCATTTCTTCTGTCACGGATGTGTCTGAACGTATTCTCATCCTTGATTTTGGTTCCCAGTACACCCAAGTCATCGCCCGGCGGATTCGCGAGGCCAAGGTTTTTTCCGAGATCGTTCCCCACAATATTTCGGTGAAGAAGGTTTTGAAACTCAGGCCCAAGGGGATCGTGCTGAGCGGGGGACCTGCCAGTGTTTACAGTACAAAAGCCCCGAAGATGGATCGGGCCATTTTTCACCTCGGCATTCCCATTCTGGGAATCTGCTACGGGATGCAGCTCCTCGTGAAGGAGTTCGGGGGTCAAGTGTCGCGGGGAACCCGGCGGGAGTATGGACGGGGAATCCTTCACCGGAAAAAGGTCTGCCCTTTACTGGAACGTTTGCCTGCGAATCTGGAAATCTGGAACAGCCACGGAGACCGGGTGACCCGCCTGCCCCGCGGTTTTGTCTCGGTTGCGACGACGGAAAACAGCCCATACGCGCTGGTGCGAAAAGGGAATATTTACGGACTGCAGTTTCATCCGGAGGTTTCGCATACTCCGCGGGGTCAGCAGATCTTGGACAATTTTCTGAAAAAGATCTGCGGATGCGAGGGGACTTGGACCATGGGCTCGTTTTTGAAGCGGGCGATAGACGATGTCCGCCAGCAGGTGGGAAGCGGCCGGGTGATTCTGGGGCTGAGCGGCGGAGTGGATTCCAGCGTGGCCGCGGCTCTGCTTCATCGGGCGATCGGGAAGCGATTGCGATGCATCTTCGTCGATAACGGACTACTTCGGAAGGGGGAGGTGGAGAGCGTGCGGCGGATTTTTGGGCGGCATAAGCATTTTCAACTGACGGTGGTTGATGCTAGGCAAAGATTCCTGCGGAGGCTTCGAGGGGTGTCCAATCCTGAGAAGAAACGTAAAATTATCGGTCGGGAATTTATCCGGGTTTTTGACGAGGCGGCCAGGCAAGCGGGCCGAGGAGCTGAATTTCTCGCGCAGGGGACGTTGTATCCTGATGTGATCGAGAGCGTGCCGATCAAGGGGAATCCGGCGTCCCTCATCAAGAGTCATCACAATGTGGGAGGGTTGCCCAAGAGGATGAAATTGGGATTGGTGGAACCATTGAGGCAACTGTTCAAGGACGAGGTTAGAAAAGTGGGGGAGGTGTTGGGATTGCCCAAGGAGATGGTCTGGCGACAACCGTTTCCCGGGCCGGGGTTGGCGGTGCGTTGTCTGGGGGCGATTGACGAGAAGAAGTTATCGATCCTGCGGGAGGCGGATGCGATCGTGGTGGAGGAGATGAAGGCATCGAACTGGTATTATCGGATTTGGCAAAGCTTCGCCGTGCTCCTGCCCTGCCGGAGCGTGGGGGTGATGGGGGATGAGCGGACGTACGACAATGCGGTGGCCATCCGGGCGGTGGAGAGCAAGGATGGAATGACGGCGGATTGGGTGCGCCTGCCGGGAGATTTGTTGGGAAGAATATCCAACCGGATCTGCAACGAGGTGAAGGGAATCAACCGGGTTGTTCTCGACATCAGCTCCAAACCGCCCGCCACGATCGAGTGGGAGTAATTTCATGACAATCATAGATGCCCGTGAAAAAAAAGATGCCGCCCGGGTGGTGGCTCAGCTGACGCGCCGGCCGGAACCTGATCCTGAAGTGCGGGCGAAGGTGGAAAAGATTATCGCGGAGGTGCGCCGTGGAGGGGATGCGGCACTGGTGCGGATCAGCAATCGGTTTGCGGCGAAGACGATCCGCAAGGCAGATCTCAAGGTGAGTGGAAAATTCCGGGCGCCATCTGGGGAGGTGAAGCGGGCGTTGGCGCTGGCGGAGAGGAATATTGCGGAGTTTGCGACGGCGACCCGACCCCGGGCCTGGGCGAAGCGGAATCGGGAAGGGGCAAGCACGGGGGAGAATTTTCCGGCGCTGGGACGGGTGGGAGTTTATGTGCCGGGGGGGACGGCTCCGCTGGTTTCGACGGCTTTGATGACAGTCGTCTTGGCGCGAGTGGCTGGGGTGAAGGAGATTGTGGCGTGTACGCCAGCGCCGGTGAATCCGGTGCTGGGCTGGGCATTGCAGAAGGCGGGGGCAACGGAGATTTATCAGGTGGGCGGGGCGCAAGCGGTGGCGGCGATGACGTATGGGACGAAAACGATCCGTCCGGTGGAAAAGATTTGCGGGCCGGGCAATGCCTGGGTGGTGGAGGCGAAGCGGCAGGTATTTGGCACAGTGGGAATCGATCTGTTGCCTGGGCCGAGCGAGATCGCGGTGGTGGCGGATGAGTCGGCCCGACCGGAATGGGTGGCGGCGGATTTGGTGGCTCAGGCGGAGCATGGAGTGGGCAGTCAGATCTATCTCCTTACTCCTTCGATGAAAGTGCTGGCTTGGGTCATGGCCGGGGTACTGAGCCAGAGTGCCCGACAACCCCGGGTAAAATATTTGCGGGATGTTTTAAAGAAAGGGGCGGTGCTGGTGCGGACACGGAATCTGAAGCAGGCGGTGGAACTTGCGGAAGCGATCGCGCCGGAGCATCTCTCTTTGCAGTGTAGGGGGGCAAAAAAGATTGCGGAGAAGATCCGCTGTGCGGGGGCGGTTTTTGTGGGGAATTTTTCGGCGGTGGCGTTGGGAGATTATGTAGCTGGGCCGAGTCACACGTTGCCGACGGGGGGTGCGGGGCGGGCTTTTGCGGGGTTGAGGGTGGAGGATTTTGTGAAACGGGTGAGCGTGGTGGAGTACGGGGCGGGGGCGGTGAGGAGATCTGCGAGGGCGGTGGGGATTTTGGCGCGGTTGGAGCGGCTCGACGCGCATGCCGATTCCGTGGAAACTCGTCAGCGATGAGTACCCAGGGCAAGCGAGAAGCGCAGAAGACCCGCAAGACGAGCGAGACGGAGGTTTCCGTCCGACTGGGGTTGGACGGGAAGGGTCAGTCGAAGGTGAAAACGGGGATTCCGTTTTTTGATCACATGCTGAATTTGTTTGCGAGGCATGGGTTGTTTGACTTGGAGGTAAAAGCGAAGGGGGATTTGGACGTGGATCTGCATCACACGGTGGAGGATGTGGGGATTGTGTTGGGGCAGGTGTTGGCCTCGGCGTTGGGAAAAAAGGAGGGGATTCGGAGGTACGGGTGTGCTCATGTCCCGATGGACGAGACGTTGGCGCGGGTGGTGGTGGATCTGAGCGGGCGGCCGTACTTGGAATTGTGGGTATTGAATCGGCGTGGGCGGGCGGGAAATTTTCCGG
>CAIVGD010000084.1 GCA_903905395.1 uncultured Verrucomicrobiota bacterium | reverse complement strand
TCGGAAAATTTGGCGGAGCTTTTAAGGCGACAAAAAATCTCGCGGAAAAATTTCCTGGACGGGTGATCGATTCCCCCATCTCGGAGGATGCCATGGTTGGGTTAGCCGTGGGGGCGGCGATGGAGGGAATGAGGCCGGTGGTGGAGATGCAGTTCGCCGATTTTTCCACCGTGGGGTTGAACCAGATGCTCAATCATGCGGCCACGACATATTGGCGGACGGGGCGACCCTGTCCGATGGTCCTACGGTTACCCTCGGGCGGGACGCCGGGGAGCGGTCCGTTTCATAGTCAGTCCATGGAGACGATCTACTCGCACTATCCGGGGCTCGTGGTGATGACTCCGGCGACGGTGGAGGATGCGTACAGTATGTTGCTGGAGGCGATCGGGATGGAAGATCCGGTTGTCTTCTGCGAGCACAAGTTGCTCTATTACCATCTCAAAGCGGAGGCCTTGCCCGCCGAAGCGATGCCGGCGTTTCGTGCGCGTGTGGCGCGACCGGGTCGGGATGTGACCTGCGTGGCCTACAGCGCGATGGTGCATGAGGCGTTGGCGGCTGCGAAGGAGCTGGCGACGGAGGGTTATGAGACCGAGGTGGTGGATCTGCGGACGGTGAAGCCGCTGGATACCGATACGATTTTGGCCAGCGTGGCTCGGACCGGAAGATTACTGGCGGTGGGAGAGTCGTGGCCGTGGGGTGGGACGTCGGCTGAGGTGTTGGCCAGGGTGGCTTCGGAAGGTTTTGAATTGTTGGATGCTCCGCCGAGGAGGTTGAATGCGAAGGATACGCCGATCCCATATCATCCGAACCTGTGGGCGGCGCATCGTCCTACGGCGGTGAGGATTGCCGCGGCGTTACGGGAAGTGTTGCGGTACTAGATTTGTTTTATGTGGGAGTGAAGGAGGGGAAGGGATTAAGGGGTTAAGGGACGCGGGGGACCGCGAGTTTAAGATTAAGTTGAAGTCAGAAGAGCTGAGAATTGATGGCTAAGGTAGCGGCGGCATCTCCGAGGCCGCCTAGCTGGACGTGGGGATTCGGATTTTTGATTTTAAATTTTTGATTAGGGGAGATGAGAGCGGAGGACTGTCAACGATGTAGGGCAGGCACTGGCCCCCTTGGACCTACCCCCGCCGGACTTTGCGTGATTGAGAAATTATTTCAGTAGCTCTTGGGCGCGGGTGATGGCCCCGTCGCGGTCGGTAAATTTCCCCTCCAACTGTTCGTCCATCAGTTGATTTAAGATTTTGCCCATCTGGGGGCCTGGCTGGACGCCGAGCTTTTGGAGATCGTGACCGGTGATCAGTGGTTTGGGTTTAATTTCTTCCTTTGAGAATTCGGAAAGTTTGGCGGTGAGAAAGGTGTGGATATCAAGTTCACCGTGGCAGGCGCTACAATCGACCCGGTGGAGTTCGAGTTCTTCGGTAAACGTGGGGCGGGCGAGAAGTCGTTTCAGGGTGCTGACACGCATATTCGGTGCGTCTTTGAAGGCCATGTGATTTGCGATGCAGGCGGTGATCGAGGCGATCTCGTCGTTGGGGAAGCGGAGCTTTCGTAAAATCTCCTCAGCCATCCGGGCGCCGACGCCTTCGTGGCCGAAGAAACGGATCCGGCCGCTGGGTTCGGTTTTCGAGGTGCGGGGTTTACCCACGTCGTGAAGCAAAGCGGCGAGAGCGAGGACGGGAGACGGGTTTTTCAGGTGGGTGAGAAGGAGTCGGGTATGAACCCAGACATCGCCTTCGGGATGGTGCTCGGGTGATTGGTCGCATCCGCGCATCTCGAGGAGTTCGGGAATCCAGACGGCCATCAGGCCGGAATCGTGCAGGAGATCGAAACCGCGGGCGGGATCGGGGCTGGTGAGGATTTTTACCAGTTCGTCGCGGATGCGTTCTGGGGAGATGACCTTGGATTCGGGTGCGAGAGTGCAGAGGGCTTTCCAGGTGGCGGGTTCGATTTCGAATCCCAGTTGAACGGCGAAGCGGAGGGCGCGAAAGAGGCGAAGGCGATCTTCGGTGAAGCGGGCGACGGGATCGCCGATGGCGCGGATAAGGCGGGCGGAGAGATCGGCACGGCCTTGGACGTAATCGAGGAGTTCGTTTTTTAAAGGATCAAAAAACATGCCGTTGACCGTGAAGTCGCGACGGCGGGCGTCTTCTTCGGCGGTGGTGAAAGTGACGGAGGAGGGGCGACGACCGTCGAGGTACGGGCCATCGACGCGGAAGGTGGCGATTTCAAAAACGTGTTCGTCGAGGCGGAGGCGGATGACGCCGAAGGCTTTGCCTTGTGGATCGGAGGCTTTTGGAAAGAGGGCTTGGACTTGGTCTGGCGTGGCGGAGGTGGCGATATCGACGTCGGGATAAGGTCTGTCGAGAAGGGCATCACGGACACAACCGCCGGCATAGACGGCGACATGGCCGGCTTGGGTGAGTTTTTGAACGATCTGCTCGGCGTGGGGGTGACGGATCATTGTATTTTGGCGGAGGATTTGAGTGTGAGGTAGGCGAGTCCGCCGAAGAGGCTCCAGAAGAGGCCCAGGCCGTAAATCAGGAGGGAGTAGGCGATGGCGGCGGCGGGGTCGGAGCTGATTCCGAGATGGAGGAAGAGGAAGACCATGACACCTTCGCGAACGCCGTGACCACTGACGCTGATGGGCAGGGCGGATGCGGTGAAAACCAGGACGAGGATCAAGCCCGCCAGGGGATAGTTGATGGGGAGATCGAGTGAACGTGCGAGAAGGGTGGCGCCAGCGAAGCTGGCTAAGTGGACGGAGAGGCCGACGATGACCGCTCCGACGGTATTCCAGCCACCGTGCATGGTATCGCGGAGGCTGTGTAGGAGATCGAGGATGACGGCGCGGCCTGGGAGTTTTTGCGGGAGGGGAAGATTGGGAAGAAGACCTGGAAGAATGAAGGCGAGGAGAAGGAGGAAGGCGCCAAGGGGTCCGAGCCAGGGGAGGGCGTTGGCGAGGGGGGCGAAGGTGGCGTCCGCACGGAGGCGGTCGGCTGTTCCTGAAAGTAATAGAAGGGCGAGTCCGAAGAGGGCGGCGATGCCGAAGATTCGGTCGAGGAGGATGGTGAGGGTGGCGCGGGCTTTGCGGTGGGGGAACCAGCGCAGGAGGTAGTAGATGCGCACGGCATCCCCGCCGGTGGATCCGATGAGGAAGAGATTAAAAAAGAATCCGACGAAGGTGAGGCGGACGGCGCGAAAGTAAGGCAGGTGAATTTTTTGGAGTCGAAGAAGAAACCAGAATCGGGTGGCGCAAAGAGAAATGGAGAGGAAGGTGACGAGAAGGGCGGCGACCAGCCAACCCGGATGGGCGGAGGTGAAGCGTTGGGCGAGACTAGTCCAGTTCACCTTGCCGGCGAGGAAGGCCAGGATGCCGACGGTGACGCCTAGCCGGATCCAGGGAGCGAGCCGGTTTAGGATCGAGCGGGTTGGTTTTGTTTCCACCATATGAGGCTGGCACGGACATCGTCCGCGGACACATCCGGAGATAGCTCAAGGGAAAAGTGGGTGCCGGCGGGAATGAGGGGGAGAAGTTCCCGGAAGGGGATCAGACCTTGGCCGGGGGAAAGGTGGTCGCCTTTCTCGGGGTGATAATCATGAAGGTGGACTCCGATGAGACGCGGGGCGAGGCGGCGCAGGTGTTGGGCGTGATCGAGGAAGCCGAGCCAGTGTTTGGCGGCGGCGTGACCGAAATCGTGCCAGTAGCCGAAGGTGGGGGCGGGGAGGCGGGTGAGGATCATGTCCCAGAAATCGTCGAGAGGAATTTCGCTGGGGTTTTCGCGGCATTCCAAGCCGAGGCGGAGACCGAGGGTGGAAGCTTTTTCGCCAAGGCGGAGGAGGATTTCTTCCACACGGGGCCAGGCTTCGAGGAATTTTTTCTCGAGCGTGCGGATGATGGCGATTTTTTTACGGACGTACGTGCGAGTCCCGAGTTGGCCGGCTAGGGCGAGAGATTCGAGGGGGTCGGCTAGGCGGCGGGATCCGGCGGAACCGATGTGAAGAACGACAAAGCGGGCGCCGACGGCGGCGGCGGCCTCGAGAGTTTCCACGGAGTGGCGTTCGGCTAGGCGGCGGGCGGTAGGGCGGGGGTCGGAGAATTCGTAGGCGTTGGGGTGGGGGCGGAGGACTTCGACTGGTACGGGACAGAAATTATGAAGGACATCGATACGGGGCGAGGAGGGGGAGGCTTGATGTGCGGCGAGGATGCCGGGCCAGAGGCTGAAGCGGGTATTGTGGCTGAGTTCGATAGTGGAGAAGCCGAGATCGGTGGCTTGTCGGAGGAGGGCGGCACCATCGGTGACACGTTCGGCGTGCCAGCAAGTGGAGAGGGCGAGGGGGGTATCTGGCATGTGGGCTGAGTTTCCCGAAAATGGAGGTCGGAGCGAAGGGTTTTTTTGGATGGGTGGGTGATTTGAAACGCTCATTTAGGGCGCGCACTCGAAATATGATGGGATCCCGGGATTTCATTCCGGGCTGATATGGCGCAGGTGAGGTTGTGTGCGGGAAGGGATGTTTCCACATTCCCAAGAATGTTGGAATGACGGCGCGGAGGGCCTGGGTGGGACGTTCTCACATTCCCAAGAATGTGGGAATGACGTTGAGGAGGGACGGGGGAGGTGGACGCGGCGGACTGCGAGTTTAAGTTTAAGATTAAGTTGAAGTCAGAATGCAGGCAGTGCGAATCCCGCGGTCGCGGGACGCAGACGCGGGGTGCGAAAGTAATTTTGAAGTTGGAAGTTTAGACAGGTTTTGAGGTGGGAAAGATTGAGGCTCGTCTATGTCTTTCCCCATCCGGTGCGATTCGGCAGGGCGGAGGTTGAAGAGTTGGAGCGGGCGAGGCAAATTGGACGGGTCATGATGGCGAAGCGGATTTCTTACCGAGGCAGAGTCCAAGGCGTGGGGTTTCGCTACAGCGTGCGGCAGATCGCGGAGGGTTATGCGGTCGCAGGATACGCCTCCAATCTGCCCGACGGTCGAGTCGAAGTCTTTTTGCAGGGAGACCGGGGAGAAGTGGAGGCCATGGAAAAGGAGATTGTAGAAAGTCACCTGGCTGGCTTGATCCGCGAAGCGGCCGGGGAAGAGGTCGAGGCGACGACCGGAAGGAAAGGGTTCCAAATCCAGTGACCTCCGCCGTCCGCACCCAAGGGTTGCGCAAGGAGTTCCCCCTCGGCTGGTTCCGCGGGCGCGTACTCGCCCTGGAAAGTCTGGAGATGGAGGTGAAACGGGGCGAGGTGTTCGGTCTTCTCGGGCCCAATGGCAGTGGCAAGAGTACGGCGATGAAATTGATTCTGGGTCTGCTGAGACCGACGGCTGGGAATGCAGAAGTCTGCGGCTACCGCGCCGGCACCATTTCGGCTCGTCGGCAAATCGGTTTTCTTCCGGAAAATCCCTATTTTCCAACTTTTCTCAGCGGGGCGGAACTGGTTCGTTACTACGGCAAATTGAGCGGCATGGGCGGCGCCCGACTCGAGGCCAGGGTGGTGGAATTGCTTGAGCTGGTCCGACTGGGAGGGGAAGCCGGGAAGAGATCTTTGAGAACCTACTCGAAGGGCATGCTGCAAAGAGCGGGTTTGGCCGGGGCGCTCGTAGGGGATCCGGAGATTTTGATGCTGGATGAACCGACGGCGGGAGTGGATCCGGCGGGTTCGAGGGAGATCCGGGATCTCATTCTCGAACTAAAGGCACGCGGCAAGACGGTGATTTTTTCCAGCCATCTTCTCGAACAGGTGGAAGACGTGGCCGATCGGGTGATCATCCTTCACCGCGGCCAAAAATTACGAGAAGGCCGACTGGAGGAGTTGCTCACCAAAAAAAGCGAATGGGAAGTGAAGGTACACGGCTTGAAAGAGGATGGCCGGAAAGAACTGCGGGCTTGGCTGGAAAATCGGGGTGCGCAGGTGATGCGGGAAGGGGCGCCGCGCGATCGGCTCGAGGATTATTTTCTACGCAGTCTGCCGGAGGAGAAACGACGATGAGCAGTTGTTTCCGGAGAATTTTCGCGGTCGCGGGAAACACTTTTTTGGAAGCGGTGCGGCAGAAGGTTTTTGCAGTGCTCCTGCTTTTCGGGTTGGTGATGGTGGTCGGCGCCAACTACTTCACCGAGTTTTCTTTTCAGGAGCAGTTTAAATTTCTCAAGGATCTGGGGTACGCGGCGATCAGTCTGACCGGGCTCCTCGTGGGTTTGCTGGGGGCGGCGCAGTTGATTCCTGGTGAGATTGAGCGACGCACCATCCTGACTGCTCTCTCCCGCCCTTTGCGGAGATGGGAGTTTGTCGTTGGAAAATACTTCGGACTGACTTCCCTCCTCGCAGTGATGGTGGGGATCATGGCTCTCGCGGTCTGGGGGGTGTTAAAGTGGAAGGAGGTCCAACTATTGGGAAGTGAGGGGACGGATCCAGCGGTGGTCGCGGCGATCCGAGCGGAATCGATGGATCCGCGATTGATCCAAGCGGTGCTTCTCGTCGGGGTAAAATTGGCGGTGGTGGCGGCGTTGGCGGTGTTTTTCAGCACGATCGCGACCTCCACGACCTTCGTCATCGCGATGACTCTCGTGGTGTACCTGATCGGACATCTGCAGTCGGTGGCACGCGAGCAGTGGCTGGAAACGGGGGAGGCGGCGGGGTGGGGAGTACGGATCTTTCTGGCGGCGGTGGCCCTGCTGATCCCGGATTTCAATCTCTACAATCTGATCGACGAGATTGTGGCGGGGAACGCGGTGGCGTGGCGGACGACGATTGAGGTGATTGGTTATTCGGCGGTCTATACGAGCATCCTACTTGCGGCGGCGGCGTTGGCGTTCGAAGGGCGGGATATTTGAAGCCGGTCCTTGCGGTGGGCGGGGCGATCGGGCTCCTGCTGATTTGGGGCGGGGCGAAAGTTCCCTGGGAAAAGGAGATGACTCGGGAGCAGAGGAAGGCCACCTACGGGTTCAGCGGGCCCACGGCGGTGGCGATCCGCGAAAAGGTGGGGCAAGGGTTGGCCTTGGCGGCTTTGGGTGGATTTCGCGGATTGGCGGCCAATGCGCTGATGTTGCAGGCGCACGGCGCGTGGGAGGAGCAGCAGTGGATGCGGGTGCGGAGTTCTCTCGAGTTGGCGACGGTCCTACAACCGAGAGTGGCGGTCTTTTGGGACACGGCTTCCTGGCATCTGGCTTGGAATGCGGCGGTGGCCGCCGAGAAGTATGGAGGGGAGCCGAATGAGACGCGGCGGAGGATCGAAGCCCGCCGATGGGTGGAAGCTGGGCGGGATCTTTTGGAGCGGGGTACCAAGGCGGTGCCGGAGAAGGCGATTCTTTTCCAGCGATTGGGAGATCTTTATTGGCAACGGCTGGGCGATTATCAGGCGGCGGCCGACTGTTACCGCCTAGCTCTCGCCAAAGGGGATGCCCCGCCTTATCTCGAGCGCTTTGTGGGCTATGCCTTGGACAAGGCGGGGGACTCACGCGGTGCCCTCGAGTATTTCCGTGGTTTGCGGAAGACCATGGGGAATCCCCCGGATCCGGCGCGGAGGCCCGAGGTGGTGGAGCGCGAGATTCTTCGACTGGAGAAAAAACTGGACGAGGGTAAGATTGGAGCCTCCCAATGAAATACGGAATTTTCGGAGACGTACACAGTAACCTGGAAGCACTGGAGGCGGTGCTGGCCGACATGGAGGATCAGAATGTCACCCATCCTCTCTGCATCGGGGATCTGGTCGGCTACAATGCGAATCCATCAGAGTGTTTGGAAGTCGTGCGGGCCCTCGGTTGTCCGGTGGTGCGGGGAAATCATGATGAACTGGTGACTCACGCCCAAAACCCGGTCGCGTTTTCAAAGGACGCGAAAGAGGCACTAAGTTTTTCCCGACAACAACTCAGCCCCGCCCACTTAAATTATCTGCGCCGACTCCCTTTCACCCATATGGAAGGTCCGTTGACACTGGTTCACGCCTCGTTGGACGGACCGGAAAATTGGGCCTACGTCTCCACCCGCCTCGAGGCTCAAACGAGTTTTTTTTATCAAAAAACCAACCTATGTTTTATAGGTCACACCCACCGTCCGGCGGTTTTTCTCAAAGAAAAAGAGGTGCGCCCAGTCGAGTTTCGCAAGGTGGATGTCCATCCCGAAAGATTGAAGGTTGCGCGAAAATTCCTCTTCAATGTGGGTTCGGTGGGCCAACCGAGGGACGGAGATTGGCGGGCCGCCTACGTTACGTATGACCCGCACGAGCAAATCGTCGATCTGCGAAGAGTCGGGTACGAGGTGGACAAAGCCGCAGCCAAAATTCTCAAAGCGGGACTACCCGATTCGCTTGCAAAAAGATTATTCAAGGGGGAATAATTAAAATAACTCATTGATTAACAATATATTAGAAATACGCAAACTTTCTGTGACTTGACAAATGCATTTTTCCGTCTATCGATGGTTCTATGCAAATCAAAACACGCAAAAATCTTCGTTGGAGTTCTGAGCGGGTGATCACCGAAATCCGCGATTGGCAAAGCCAGGGGCAACCCCTCTACGCGAATCATGTCCGCTTGAATTTCCAGGAACTACTGGCCGCTTCCATCCGCTATTTTGGGGGCTGGCAGAAGGCGGTCGAGACGGCGGGGATTTCCTACGAAGCGGTCAGGAAATATAGGAAATGGTCCAAAGAGGTGATTGTCGAAGAGATCCGTGAGCTGGCTTCCCGCGGTTTCGACCTCTCCTTCCGTTCCATGGCCCTCAGTCAGCACAACGCCATGGTCTATGCCGCCATCCGGCCGAAATATTTTGGAAACTGGCGCGCCGCCCTAGAAGCCGCTGGTCTCGCTTCGGAGGAAATCTACCGCTACCGCAGTTGGGATCAGGAGGGAATCCTCGAGGAGATCCGCCGGCTCAAGTCGGAAGGGGTCGACCTTAGTTCCAAGTCCATGGATGATTCCTCCAACAAGCTCATTGCCACGGCCCGCCGCCGTTTCGGCAACTGGGGACGGGCTCTGGAAAGTGCGGGGATCAATTACGCGGACATACGTCGCCGCAAACGCTGGACGAGGGAGTCGGTAGCCGAGGGCATCCTCGATCTGAAAAAACAGGGCGTGAGGCTGATCACCCCCGAAGTGAAGAGGGCCAATCCCTCCCTCTTCGCCGCCGCCTGCAAAAAGCATTTTTATGGAACTTGGAAGAAGGCTCTCAAGGCCGCCCTGCGTTTAGAAGATGTGAACCGGGTACTGCCCGAGGTTCCCGCACCCGCTGTGGTCGTTGTGCCCGTCGCGACCGAGCCGGTTCTTGCTTCGAGCTAAGGCCGCCTTCTCCCCCACTCCTTCGATTTGCTTCCGAGCAATTCCGCCTTCCCTCTTGCCGAGGGGTTGGCCATCCATCCATATTGCCTGCGTCATGATCCGGTTTCCTTCCCTCCTCCTTTGGCTTCTACTCCTGTCTCCGATCACGGGATGGGCCCAGGTGGATGTTCGTCTGGAAACTCCCAAGACTGCGTATCTTCAGTTCTCTCCAATCCCCTTTACCGTCCGGATGAAAAATCTTAGCGCGGGGGAACTCCACTTGACCGAAGTCAACGGCCAACCCTGGCTCGAGATGATCGTGCAATCCCTCGATGGAATGTTGATCAAACCGGAACGTCCTTTATCTCTTCCGGAAAAAACCCTCAAACCCGGGGAATCCACCGCCATTTCTGTGGACTTGGCTCCCTATTACCTCGTCCGGGATACGGGCGGGTATCAGGCCCGCGCATCGATCCGCCTGCCATCGGGGGAAACCCTCCTTACCGAATCGCTCAACTTCCTCATCGGCCGTGGCGAGGTGATCTGGAGCGTGCCCCGGGGAGACGGCAAGGATCGTCGGATCTACTCCCTGCTTAAATTTTACGAGGACCCAAATGTCGGGCTCTACCTAAAAGTGGAGGTTCCGGAACAAAACATCGTCTATGGCGTCCGCCGGTTGGGACCCTACCTGCCGCTCGGAAAACCAACGGCGGAATTCGACGCCCAAAACCATCTGCACCTCCTCTACGCGACGGCCGCCGGCACGCACCGCATCACCGTGGTCAATGCCGACGGCAATCTTCTCCGCGAGGAAACCCGGCAGGAGGGAGTGGATAAACCCACGCTCCGTAGGAACGAGGCGGGGGAGGTGGAAATCCAAGGGGGCACCGTCATGCTGCCTTCCAGCTTACGGGAAAGACTTTCGACATTGCAGGCCCGCATCGGAGCCAAAGCTCCACCCACCGCCGCGCCTTAAAAAAATACCAGGTTCTAAACTTTCGGCCGCACCGGCTTGAGCAGGCGGAGACCGGATGGGCCGAACAGGGCTGGATCCAAAGGGGGTGCTAGAAACACCCGATCCCACGTCCTTTCCAGTGCGTGGGCGGCGTCAGGGAACGAGAGCGAAATCTCGCGGGCACGTTCGTAAAATTCGCGCGGCCTACGATGCGCCGCCTGACGCGAAAGCGCGAACTGACCCCCGCCCACATACCGCACGTGCGAGGGAGCGGGCTCGCCCCAGAGCTTTTGAAAAAAACCTGCCAGATCGAGGGATCTTCGCTCCCGGTTCTTCGTCCAGTGAATAAACGAAGGATGTCCGCGGGCGTCATCCGTTTCCCAAAGAAAACCCAGCCACCAAAAATCGGGAGTGGCACCTTCCGCCTGCGCGAGATGGCGGATCACCCGATGGAGATCCGGCGCATGATCGAATGGGTGGCCCTGGGTGAAGACGGTCATGTCCGCCAGTTCATCGTAGCGTTCCACGAGATGATGAAGCCAGGTGTGGGCTTCCCGCCCCGCGTTGGGCAGGGATTGGGAACCCGGCCATCCGGGATCCGGTGCCGGAGTTTTGTCGTAAATGGTGAGGGTGACCCCCCGTGGAAGATTTCGCGTCCAAGCCAAGTCTTCCCCACAACGGCAAACGACCACCTCCAGCATCGGGCGGCGACCCGCCGGCTAGGTGCCGCCAGTCAGATCCTGGATGATGGTGATGAGCGGGAGGAAAAGGGCGACGACGATCGTGCCGACGACCAAGGCGAGGAGTACGATCATCACCGGCTCGAGGAGCGAGGTCAGACCGGCCACGGAGTTGTCCACCTCCTCTTCAAATACATCCGCCACCTTGGTCAACATATCGGGCAACTGTCCGGTTTCTTCGCCGACCTGAACCATGGAGACGACCATGGGCGGAAAAATCTGGCTCGCTTCCATCGGAGTTACCATAGATTCCCCCTCTTTCACGCTGTCGTGAATATTTTCCACAGCCTTGCTCACCCGCAGATTGCCCGCGGTGTCGCGCGTGATCTGGAGGGCTTGCAGGATCGGCACTCCGGAAGAAACCAGTGTGCCAAGAGTACGGCTGAAGCGCGCCACGGAGGTCTTGGTCAGCATATCCCCGAAGAGGGGGATCTTCAGTTTGTAATTATCCACAGCGGCCGCCACTCCGGGAAGACGCATGAGAAAGCGCGACCCAACCACGACCACCGTGATGGCAATGGCGATGAGGATAAAATTATTCTGAATGAAGCGGCTCAGATCCATGACCATCTGGGTGATCATGGGGAGGGGCCTGCCCCCCAGCATGTCTTTGAAGATGGCCTCGAACTTCGGCAC
>CAIVGD010000083.1 GCA_903905395.1 uncultured Verrucomicrobiota bacterium | reverse complement strand
TGTCCCCGACTGCTCACGGCGGGGACAATCAACTGGTCTTCCGGTTCCAAAACACGATCGGTCGCCCCCTGACCTTGGCGAATTTCCAGTAGGTTGATGATAATCGGATCCGCCGGCGGAGCCCCTTCGGGCCCTTTGCGGATCAATTTGATTCCCACCATGTTGGCATGGTCCTCCATGATGCCCACGGAGGAAAGGGCCTTGCTGGCCGTCATATTTTCGTCAACGGGAATTTCAAAGGGTCCGGGTTTCGTCACCGCCCCACTGATGTACACTTTTCCTCGCGATTTCCCCGTTGTGGCCAGGGAAATCATCACCGTGGCTTGGTAGTAGAGATCTTTTTCCAGTCGTTGTTTGATCTCCTCCGCCAGTTGCCGGTGAGTTTTCCCCTTAGCGAGAATCCGCCCGAAGTAGGAATGTTCGACCTCCCCGCTGTCGGAAACTTGTAGAAGATTCTGGGGGCGGGCATCGCCGGATTTGGGATCCGTCTTCGGGTCGGGCTCCTCATCCAGATCCTCCAGGACACGAAACTCCAGCAGATTCCCCACGGCGATGATTTTTTTGTCGTCCAGCGATTCCATCGGGTTGACCTTGGCCGGATCCTCCGTGCTGGACGTCCGAGCTGGCGCGGGTGCGGGCGCCACGGGGTCCCCTCCTGTCGTGGGTCGGAGAGAAAGACGGGACGGTGCCTGCGGGAAGGCGGAGACGAGCGATAGAAAAAGTGCGCCCATGACCCAGACCATGGGTCTCCGCACCTTGGCCAGATCAGATGCGGACATTGGGATTTTAAAAGTCATAGGAGAAATTGAGGGCCGCATTCCACTGATTGTAACTACCGTTTTGCAGGCCGGAATTCTGATCGGAATTCTTGATGAGATAAGAAAAGTTGACGGAGCTTCCTAGTTTTTCCGTGAGTTTGTAGCCCAAGCTCGCCGATGCACTATATGTCTGATATGTCTCGGCGTTGAGAGTCCCCGACTGTTGGCCAAACGTCACAGAGAGGGGGGTGGAAATGGTCATCTTATCAATGATTTTCCAAGAGGGACTCAGATTGAACAACCAGACCTCGACATAGTTCTGCCCCACGGTGGCGGAGAGTTGGGTGCTGCGGCTCGCCGTCAGGGAATAGTTGAGGAACTGGTTCACCCGGTGATCCACCCCGCCATTGAGAAAGAACGTGGAAGGATTCCCGCCCGCTTGATTCCCAGCCGTCTCGCTCCCGGTAAATTGCCCCCAGACATATCCCACCTGGCCGGACATGCTGATGTATTCGCTCAACCGCGTGCTCACAAAAGGACCGACCTGGTAAATGGTGTTGTTGTTCTGCCCATTAAGAGTTGAGCTCGTGCCGGTCGTCGGGGTGATGGTGACAGGCGCATGGGAGTCGTACGAGGTGATTGCGGCCACCCCTTGGATCCCCGCGATGATAGTTTTGGTCAGCCAATAAGTCACGGCGAGGCTCGGCGTCATTGTGTTCCGCTCAAGGTACCGGAACTGGTCCGATCCGGAAAGAAGGTCGAAGTTATCAAAACCCGCCGTGACGATGATATCGCTCAGATCCCAGTCGACCTTCAGACCGATACTATTTTGATAAAGGGTGAGCCGCGACACATTGCTCAACTCGCCCGCCTGGGTCGGGTCATTCTGCACGGAAAACTGATCGTAGGGCGTGATACGGAAGTCCCCGGCATAGAACGTGCCCTGCAACGCGCTGGTCGGGGCAATGGTCAGACCCCCAGGACTGTTCGACTCGGACGCATTCCAGTAGTAAGCGTAACTCCCAGTGAGTCCGAAGGTGAGTGTGTTCAGATCCGTGATCGGCCACATCATATTCATGGTTAGCGAGGGCGTCGTGGTGGCACTTCCCTGACCCCCGCTCTGCGTCAACCCCAAGTTCGCAGTATACCCATTGCCCAGAGCCGCACTGACATTCAAGAGCACCGGCCCAACCTCTAGGTTATAATCCATCTGCTCCGGTTGCAGTTTTCGACTCATCGCCCCAGCTTCTCCCGAAAGGGACTGCCACTGACTTTCTTGCGCTCGCAACCCCGCCACCAGTCCAAGAAATAGACAGAAGCAAAATGGAAAAATTTTCCTCCCGCAAAGCATAGGAATAGTATGCCTTGCGATCCCGGAATCGCCAGAGGCCGGTTCGGCAATCGCCGAAAAATCAGGAGGAGTTCTCAACTCCTATAATTTACCTGTTTTTACGTAAAAACAAAGGATTTTTATGTTTCTCTAACCGCTTGATCCTTACGATACTTCGTCCGTCCTAAACATGAATTTTCCTGCCTTTGCCAGATTGCTTGCGCTCGATGTCAAATCCCGTTGGGTGGCCCTGCTTTGTCTTTCTTTTTGGAGCGTGGCGGGAACGACTTTTGCCGCCCCAGCTTTCATCGGTTGGATTCCCGTCCAAACCATCCCAAGCACCAGCCCAACCGAATTCGATCTCAGCCGCTGGCTGGATCCGGGTGCAAAGGGAAATGTGGAACTCGTCCGGCCAGAACCACTGGAAAAGACGGAAGTCACCCTCGATGCCGCCCGCCTCCGCCTCCGTGTCCACCCAAGTCCCGAAACCTGCGGCCTCGAAAATCTGATCCTCCGCGTAGTTCCGGCAGAAGGTCCGGCCTTGGAGGGGGTTCTGACTCTGGCGATCCAAACCTCTCCCACCGCGCAGTTCCGCTTCTACGGAACAGGCTCGGAAAAATCGGTCTGCGTCGCCGGACTCTTCAATAGTTGGAACGCCTCCGCTACCCCGCTCAAAAAAACCACGCCCAATCTGTGGGAACTCTCCCTGCCTCTTCCGCTCGGTTCCCACCCCTACAAGCTCGTCGTCGATGGACAGTGGCGACTCGACCCCGCCAATCCGGAAAAAACGTCCGATGGCGGAGGCCCCCAGAATTCGGTCTGCAAAGTCACCCCCGCCAAAGGTCCTGCTCCCGTTCTCTTGGCCGCATCCCGTTCCCCCGGTGAACTCACCTTCGCGGTTCATCCGGTTTCCTGGGAAGCGAAATCCTTCTCCTCCATCGTCGAATTTCCCGATGGCACTTCCAAACAAATTCCAGTCGAACCCGCCGGCGAAGGAAAATGGAAGGTCAAAACGGCAACGTTGCCCGAAGCCGCCTGGATCCGATTCATGGCGATTGATGCAAAGGGAACCCCCGCCTTCCCCGCCCGCGCCCGCGCTGGCTCCGATCCCGCCCCGGGGACCGACCGCCACGATCATATCATCTACTTCGCCTTCATCGACCGCCTCATCGACGGCGATCCATCCAACAATCCCAAACCGGATCCCAAGGTGGAACCTCAGGCCCAATACTATGGCGGTGATCTCGCCGGGGTCCGCCGCCTAATCGAGGAAGGATATTTTGAGAAACTCGGCGTCAACACTCTCTGGCTTTCTCCCGTCAACCAAAACCCCTTGGCTTCGTTCCAGGAGTACAAGGAACCCCGGCGCTGGTACACCGGCTACCACGGCTACTGGCCCGATTCCTCCACCGAGGTGGAAAAACGATTCGGTGGCAACGAGGCTCTGACCGCCCTCGTCCAGTCCGCCCGCCCCCGGGGTCTCCACATCCTTCTCGATCTCGTGCTCGCCCACGTTCACCAGGATCACCCCATTTTTAAGGAACATCCGGATTGGTTCGGATCCCTCACCCTCCCCGACGGCACACGCAACCTCCGCAAATGGGACAACGAAACCCAGTTCACCACCTGGTTCGAGCCCTTCCTCCCCCGCTTCAACTACGATAACCCCCAGGCTTCCTCCTTTCTGATCGAAAACGCCGTGGATTGGGTGAAACGATTCGACCTCGACGGATTCCGCCTCGATGCGGTGAAACATATTCCTCCCAATTTCTGGACCTCCTTCCGGGAGGGACTCCGCGAGAAACTACCGGCCGCACAAAAAGACTCCTTTTACCTCGTCGGCGAGACCTTCATGGACCGCTCGGGTATCAACTCCTTTATCGGCCCCAACCGACTCGACGGCCAATTCGAGTTTCCCCTCTACGACTCCATCCTCGCCACCTTTGGAATGGGCACAGGAAACTTCGCCGATTTGGAAGCTTCCGCCGCATCCTCCGACCGCGTCTTCGGTCCTGAAACCACCATGTCCCCGCTCTTGGGAAATCACGACAAGTCCCGCTTCCTCGCCTATGCGGACGGCGATCTGCCCGACCCAAAGGAGGCCGACGAGGCGGTGGTCGGCTGGACCAAGCCCCCAAAAGTCGATCATCCCTCGTCCTATGCAAAGCTCCGCCTAGCCTTCACCTTCGTCCTGACCTCCCCCGGAGTGCCCACCATCTACTACGGCGACGAGGTGGGAATGACCGGCGCCCAAGATCCCGACAACCGGCGCATGTTCCCTGATCTCACAAAGCTTTCGAAGGAGGAGCAAAAGGTTCAGGAGCACGTGTCCAAACTCAACGCCTTCCGCACCGCCCATCCCGCCATCCGATATGGGAGTCGTCGCGCAATCGTGACGGACAAGGATACCTACGCCGTGGTGCGCGCCTATCCGGGGGATCGGGTGCTCATCGTTTACAACCGATCCGATAAATCCCGGAAACTGGAGCTGGAAGTTTCTCCCGAACTTTCCGATGGGTCGCTCATCGACTCACTGGGTATCGTGCAAAAAGCGGAAGTTAAAAACGGCAAACTCTCCATCGAACTCCCGCCCTTCTCCAGTTCGCTTCTGATTCCCGAATAGCCATCGTCCGGCAACCGTCCGATCCGCTTCCCTCGATTGAGTTCGGTCGTAGGCCGATAATAGATTCCCGATCCGAATAAGATCCGCACCAGACGACCTCCCATTCCCATCGTTACTTATTACCATTTTTGCGTAAAAAGTTATAATAAACTTATTCACATTTTTATTGACGCATACAATACCTAGTAATAAAGAACACATATGCGGCCCACAATAGAGGATAAGCAAGGATTATCAGTCGCAGTCAAAAAAGGAGATTAAATATGTATAAATACGTAACAACTATATTGATATTAACCGCACTCAGTCTTGTCTCTGTCGTTGCTGTTGAAAATGCTCCGACCACTTCTCCCAATGACCCTTATGTCATGAAGATCTATCCCGATGGAACGAAAGTCGTCCTTCGTTGGAGTGAAATCGGAAAAGCGGTCGATAACGGCGAGAAACACGGAGGCTCCCCCCGCATCATCGCCTACGATCCAGGGAAAGAAGGTATCATCCCGATCGGTCAACCGACTGCGGCAAAATCTACCAACGCCCCCGCCGCTTCACCCTTGCCGTCTGCATCCTCAGTCGTCGCCCCTGAAACATCCAAAAGCGTGAATGTCACTCCATCTCCCATGTCAGATACTGACAATTATGGCCCTGAAGAGGGTTTTGTTTTGCGAAGCGCTGTGGGGGTCTCCTACCAGCAACCATTGAGCGGTAGAAGCGGAAGTGGTTTGACCTACAGTAAATGGGTTTTTCAACCAGGTATTAGATTTGATTTGGAGCCATGATATAATGTTACCGATTGGTTTAGGGTAGGACTAGAAACCTCATTCATTTACAATCAAATTCACTCGGTCAGCAATGCTGGCGATATGTTCTATAATGGTGATGCTGATTTTGGTAACGGTGCTTTTTATCAGGTGCCTGTTTTAACAAATGTAACCTTCACCTATCCAACTGATGGTCCCATTCGTGGTTATCTTGGCGCAGGCACAGGTGCCGCATGGGATATCCTGCAAGCTTCAACGGGCGGTGGCGATGGGTACACCAGTTACCAGTGGAACTATGTTTGGGAAGTTACCGCTGGTTTTACATATAACGTGGCTCCCGGATTGGATCTCGA
>CAIVGD010000082.1 GCA_903905395.1 uncultured Verrucomicrobiota bacterium | reverse complement strand
TTCCCCCATGCGATAAAAGAAACTCCGCGGTGCCTGTCCCGTCCTCCACAGCCAGCGAAAAAATTCCCATGGCTCCAAATCCTCCACCCGCAGATGAATAAACCGCGCAAGGTTCACTTGATAAATCTCCCCTTTACGAATTTCCTCCTGCGCCTGATGCACCATCTCCACGTATTCGCTGGGACCGGTGAGACAACTCCATCCTTCCTCTGCCTCCACGCCAGCATCCAAAGGGACACCTTCCTTCTCGGGCCAAAGCTCGGTTAAGGATCGTGCCTCGATCTGCGGAAAAAATGAAAAATGCCAAGCCCCATCAAAATCAAAACACCCGATCGCCGCCCCCGGCGGATGCGGTTGGTCCCAGCCATCGGCCCGGGGGGAGCGCCGGGCCAACTCCTCCTCCAACCTGCCCGTTTCCCCCGCCGCACCGGAAATCACCAGCTCGGGTTCGTACCCCAGATAAACCACACCAGGCCCGAAATCTCCCCGCACCACCGCAGCGATCGGATTCATTCCGGATTTTCTCATCCCACGGAAGAGCCCACGCGATTAATCTTCTCGATCCACTTGCCTTTCTCCTTCTCCGGAAGAAAACTTCCCGAAAACGAATTCTTCGCCAGCTGAATCAGATGCTTTGCCTCCAGATTCAGCTCCCGCAGGCACGCCGTCCAGTTCTCAAGGAGATAGCCCCCGAAGTAAGGCGGGTCGTCCGAGTTGGCCGTCACGCTCACCCCCGCATCCAGCAGTTTTTTTAGCGGATGCTCTTTCAGCCCCGCGTAAACACCCAACCGGACGTTCGAGAGCGGGCACGTGGTCAACGGAATCTGTTTCCGCGCCAACTCCTTCACCATTTCCGGATCTTCCACACAGCGAACCCCGTGATCGATTCGCACCGCCTTCAATTTCTCCAACGCATCCCGAATATAGGCAGCCGGCCCTTCCTCGCCGGCATGCGCTACCACATGAAGCCCGGCCTCTCGCACTCTCGCAAACACCCTCTCGAATTTGGACGGAGGATTCCCCTGCTCCGACGAATCCAGTCCCACCGCCGTGAAATGCTCGCGAAACGGAAGCAGCCCATCGAATGTCTTCCTCGCATCCGCCTCATCCAGATGCCGGAGAAAACAGGGGATCAGCCGCCAGGTGATCCCGTGCTTCTTTTCCCCTTCCTTCAACGCTCCCACAATTCCCTCGACGACCTCCTTGATCTGGATGCCGCGGGCGGTGTGGGTTTGTGGGTCGAAAAAGGGTTCCACATGCCAGACCCCGTCCTTCACCGCCCTCTCGAGATAGGCGGCCGTCAGGACATGAAAATCCTCCTGATCGCGCAACACCCCAGCTCCCTCGTAGTACAAATCCAGAAACGATTGCAGATTCTTGAACTGGTAGGCTTGGCGCAAAGCCGTCGCGTTTGGAAATCGCAGCTTCGCGCCGTGTTTCCGGGCCAGATGAAAAGTCATCTCGGGTTCGAGTGTCCCCTCCAGATGGAGATGCAACTCAGCCTTCGGGAGCGCTGAGGCCAATCGTTCCAGCGGGTTCATGACTTGCTCAGCTGGTGGGCCGCCAAACCGAGCTGTTTCACATTGAGGTTGGGACCGGCCGCCGCGACTCCCACCCGTCCAGGCTGGAAAATTACCCGCGCCACCTCCTGCACCATTTTCGCCCCTACCGCCGTAAGGTTCCCTATCGCCTCCTTGGGTTCCACCACGCGCCCGCGGGTCAGCATCGCGTCCCCCAGCCAGAACATCTGCTGGCTCGTCCCCTCCAACCCCAGTGCAAACTGCCCCGTCGCATAATCCTTCGCTCTCTTCAGCTCCGCCGCTCCCGGACCTTTCGTCGCCAGCGATTGCAACTCCTCTGCAATCAGCCCCAATGCCTTCGCCAGATTTCCCGGCTCCAGCCCCGCGGAAATATAAAAAGCCCCGTCATCCCGCTGAAGATGCACCCCGCTGGAAACGGAGTAGACGAGACCCCGTTCCTCCCGCAGACGTTGGAAGAGGCGCGAACTCATCGCCTCGCCCAAAATGACGCTAAGCATCCGCAATGCGTGCCGCCGCGGATCGTTCCGGCCAAACGCGTACACCCCAATCATCACATTGACTTGGGCTACCGGCTTGGTCACGGCCGTAACCCGCAAGGTTTTCGATTGGACCCGCTTGGCCCGTACAGGTTCTAAACTCTTCTCGCGGCCAGACCGGATCAACGAACGCCGGGCCGTCTCCACCGCTTCCCGGGTCGAAATTCCACCTGCCACCACAAGGACAGGGCGGATCCCTCTCACTCTCCTCTGCCAATAATCCAGAAGACCCTTGCGCGGAATTTTTCCGATCGATTCGATCGTTCCCGCGATGGGCCGACCCAACGCCTGATTGGGCCAGAGCAGCGCGTTCAACGCCTCCCCCGCAACCACCGCAGGCTGATCGTCCATCATCCGAATCTCCTCCGTGATCACACCTCGTTCCCGCTCCACTTCCTCCTTCGGAAAAGTCGACTCCAGCGCCATCTCCGCCAGCAGGGAAATCAGGCGTGATCCGTGTCCCGCAGGCACACGCCCGTGCAGGCAGAGGGTTTCTTCCCCCGTGAACGCGTTAAGATCACCGCCCCGACCCTCCACCTCACGGCTCAACTCTTTGCAGGTGTGTTTTTTGGTTCCCTTAAAAAGCAGATGTTCGACGAAGTGAGCCGCCCCATGCTCCGATTCAGTCTCCCACCGCGAGCCCGCCGGATAAAATAGACCCACAGCCACCCCGGGGGCCTCGTCGTTTGGTCGGAGTACCACCGGAACTCCCGCAATCGTTTCCACTGTGGCGTAAGGCATTCGGAGACAATATCCCGCCACGGACAAGGCTTTCAATCTTAAGCTGATGCCCGTGCGACCTATTCCCTTTCCTCAGAACTGCTTTTCCACCTCTTCATTAAATCATTTCGTAAGCCCAGATGATCCAAGATCCTGGCCACCACAGTATCCGCCACGTCCTCCACCGATTTTGGCCGACCATAAAATGAAGGAATCGCAGGCAACATGAGCGCCCCTGCCTCGATGAGGGTCACCACATTTCGCGCCTGCACCAGATTCCACGGCGTCTCCCGTGGCACGAGGATCAGCTTTCTCTTCTCCTTCAGAAAAACATCTGCGGCCCGCGCAATCGTCCCGTCGCTGTACCCGTGAGCTATCCGCCCCAGCGTACCCATCGAACACGGCACGATTACCATCGCCTCGAACCGGGCCGACCCACTGACAAACGGCACGTCCATCGTCTTGTCCCCATGCACCTTCATGCCACGGGGAATCGTCAGCCCCTCGGAGCCCAACTCCGTCGCCGCGACTTCCTGCGCGTGCGTGCTCAACACCACGTGACACTCCTCAACATCCGGGCTCTTCGCTATCTCCGCCAGCAAACGCTGGGTATAAATCGATCCACTCGCCCCTGTCACCGCTACGACAAGCTTCATCTTCCAAAATCCTTCAGGAGAATTTCCTCGGTAAGGATGAGCGCCTTCATATTCAACACATATAACGTTACGCCCGATTCTCGTCGATGCTTCTCCCACTGCGGGCCATCACTCAAAGCCGAATCACCCGCAACCCTTATCCGACGGGAAACTCACTTCGTTTTCTTTGCCATCGCCAGCAATTCCTTCGCCCTCACCGCCGCTTCGGAGGTCGTCTGACACTCTTCCGGCCAACCACGATGATACCCCTCCCCGGGAAGTTTCTTGGTGGCGTCAATGCCCACATGACTCCCCGAATTCGGCAGTGTCGTCGCGTGATCAAGACTGTCACTCGGACCTTTGATAAAAATCATATCCCGCTCCGGATCCATATTTGCTCCCATATAAAACAGAACCTCGCTCGTGTCGTGGACATTCACCTGCTCGTCCACCGCCACAATCATCTTCGTGAACATCATCTGACCCGCCCCCCACAACCCATGCATCAGCTTGAACGCCTGATACGGGTACTGCTTCTTCAGGCTCACAAAAACCATATTGTGAAACACTCCCTCCGCCGGCAGTGCCAGATCCACCAGTTCGGGAAAATTCATTTTTAGCACCGGCAGAAAAATCTTCACACTTGCCGATCCCAACCAGAAGTCCTCCATCGGCGGTTTGCCCACCACGGTCGCCGGATAAATCGCATTTTTCCTATGGGTGATCGCCGTCGCGCGGAACCGCGGATACTTGTCCACGGGAGTGTAAAAACCCGTGTGATCCCCGAACGGCCCCTCATTCACCAAATCACCCACTGGATCCACTGTTCCCTCGATCACAAAATCCGCATCCGCCGGAACTTGGATCGGTTGGCTCACCGCAGGCACAAACGCCACCGACTTCTTTCGCAAAAATCCCGCAAACATAAATTCATCGATCCCGTCCGGGAGCGGGGCCGTCGCCGCAAACGCATTCGCAGGATCCCCCCCCAGCGCCACCGCCATCGGCATCGGTTTCCCCATCTCCCGATATTTCTTACCGTGCCTCGCCCCCACCTTATGTAACTGCCAGTGCAAAGCCGCTTCCCACGGCCCTAAAATCTGCATCCGATACATCCCCACATTTCTCTCATTCGTCTCCGGATCTTCCGTGATGACTTGGGGCAACGTCAGGAACGGTCCCCCGTCGTTCGGCCAATTTTTCAGCACTGGAATTTCTCCGAGCCCTTTGCCTCCATCTTCCGCTCGGTGCACGACATCCTGACACGCCCCCCGCCCAACCGAAACCGGTCGTGCGTGACGCAGATCGAGCCCCTTTTTGAGAAGATCCCACGCCTCGCCGATTCCAGCCGGCGGCTTGGCCTTCACCAGTGCGCTCACCTCTCCGGCAATCTCCTCTAGTTTTTCTCGGCCCAGGGCCATCGCCATCCGCCGGGCCGACCCATACCCATTGATCAAAACTGGAAACGCATACGGCTCGCCTGAGGAATCCACCGGCTTTTCAAAAAGCAAAGCCTTGCCACCGTGCGCAGACTTCGATTCCTGATCGGCCGCGGCCGCAATCTCCAACTCCACCCGGGCTGGTTCCAGAATCCGAAGAAGTTCTCCTTCCCGGTCCAACCTCTCGACCCAATCGCTGAGTGACTCGTATGCCATGGAACTCAAAATCCTGCCCGACTTTTGCCATCAAACAAGACCGCCACCCACCTTCTCCACCCGAACCGCAAACCTCGCATCCACCTTCCCCACCTACTTGCCGCAAAACATTTCCGCTCTCCATTTGAAAAACCGACCTCTGACCCAAAAAACGCCTCCCGTTTTTCTTAAACAATTCCCCCACATCGCCCTAAGGCCCTTTTCCATCCCCCTTTCGACCTCTGACCCCAGTTTTCGCCCCTTTTCCTAGTTGATAAACTACTAGTCTACTGGTTTGTTCAAAGCATGAAAACCGTCGGACTTTTTGAGGCCAAAACACGCCTGTCGGAGCTCTGCCGCGAAGTGGCTCGAACAGGACAGGACATTTTGGTCACCAGACGAGGGGTTCCTCTCACCCGCCTTTGCCCGCCAGAGAAAAAAAATCCTGGGAAATCCTCCGGAATTTTGGCTGATCTGGCTGCCTTCGAGAAAAAATATGGTTCGATCTCAGCGGCTTCCGCGGATTTTCCGTAAATTTGGCTGCAACGTACCCCAATTCGGACCGACTCCTTCGACTTGGCCTGACCCGCCTATTTTTTCCCACCCTCATGCGCTACTTGCTCGACACCTCAGTCATCTCTCAACCCCTTCGGAAAAAGCCATCTCCGTCTGCCCTCCGAAGATGGAACCAAGTCGGCGATTCAGCCTGTCGTACCTCCATCATCTGCCTCGCTGAAATCGAGTGGGGATTGCTGAAGGAGCCCAATGAAAAAAGTGATCTGGGCTACCGACGCCTTATCCAATCACGCCTGACATCCTCCCCACCGACCGCACCTCCTGAGAAATCTTCTCCCGACTCAAGGCCCGCAAGTTGCCTTGGGCGAAATCGTCGGAGACCTTGACCTTCTCCTCGCCGCCACAGCCCAACAGCACGACCTCATTCTGGCCACCTTGAATAAAAATGACTTTCGGCGAATCGAAAATCTTCGCTGGGAAGATTGGTCTCTCTAAAACTCCAATCCCTTCGGTAAGTTGCTATCCAGCAAATTTTTATAGCCGCAAACCCAAACTTATTCCTGGCTCGCTTTGCCCAATTTTTGTGGGACTCTACCTCCCATCATGGTTCGCAATCTTACCTCTTCCCCCGAGCAAGATCCCGCTTTGGAAACCCTCGACCGCCTTAACCCCAACCGCTCCTCTTCTTCCTCCTCCCCAGCCCTCGGTCGCCTTGGCCATCCCGGTAACGCCGCTTTCCTAGAGGAACTCCACGAATCTTGGAAAACCGACCCATCCTCCGTGGATCCCTCCTGGCGCGCCTTCTTTGAAGGATTCGAACTGGGTTGCCAACTCCGCCCTCCTACCCGCTCCGGATCAGTCACCGCCCCCGAATTCAGAGACGTTCTTTCCCAAGGACGGCTATACAATCTCCTCTTCGCCTACCGCGCCCTCGGCCACACCCTCGCCCACCTCGACCCCCTCGGACTCACCCCCGAGGACAATGCCGACCTCTCAATCTCCACCTTCCGCTTTACCGAGGCGGATCTCGATTCAGTATTCGATTCCGGCACGCTCGCCGGCGGCGGTCCCCGCACTCTCCGCGATATCCTCGCCTTGCTCAAACAAACCTACTGCGAGCACATCGGCGTCGAATTCATGCACATCATGAACTTCAACATCCGCCGCTGGCTCCGTGACCGTATGGAACGCAACCGGAACCAACCTACCCTCTCTCCGGAACAACAACGTCGCATCCTCTGGAAAATCATCGCTGCCGAATCCCTAGAACGCTTTCTCCACACCCGCTACGTAGGCCAGAAACGATTCTCTCTTGAGGGCAGTGAAACTCTCATCGCCGTCCTAGATTCACTCCTCGAAGCCTGCCCCGCCGCCGAGGTCGAAGAGGTCGTCATCGGGATGGCCCATCGCGGCCGCCTCAATGTCCTGGTCAACACGCTGGGAAAATCACGCCGCAAACTCTTCACCGAATTCCACGAGAATTATGTCCCCGAAACCGTCCTCGGCGATGGAGACGTCAAATACCACCTCGGCTACGAAAACGAAATCACCACCTCCTCCGGGAAAAAACTCCGCCTCTCCCTCGCCCCCAATCCAAGCCACCTCGAGGCCGTCGATCCCGTCGTCGAGGGTAAAGCCCGCGCCCGCCAACGTCACCGCGACGACACGGCAAAACGCGAAAAAGTCCTTCCCGTCCTGATCCATGGCGACGGAGCCTTCATCGGTCAGGGCATCGTTGCGGAAACCCTCAACCTCTCACGCCTCGAGGGCTACCGCACCGGCGGCACCATCCATACTATCGTCAACAACCAGATCGCCTTCACCACCATCCCCGCCGACTCCCGCTCCACCCGCTACTGCACCGCCCCCGGCAAATCCCTCGGCCTCCCGATCTTTCACGTCAACGGCGATCATCCCCTCGACGCCGCCTACGCTATCCAACTCGCCCTCAAGTTCCGCCAGCGCTTTCATGAAGACATCATCGTCGACATCGTCGGCTACCGCCGCCACGGCCACAACGAGGGCGACGAGCCCACCTTTACCCAACCATCCCTTTATTCCGAAATCGAAGGCCACCCCCCAGTCAGCCGCCTGCTCGCCCGTCGTTTGATCGATGCAGGTGTAATCACGGAGGAGGAAATCCAAAAAATCCGTTCCCAGATCGACACCGTCTCCGAGGAGGCCCTCCATGAATCCCGTGAAGCCGCCGCCCAATGCGAGCCCCACCTGCACCCGCCCCTCCGTTGCCCCGACCTCCTTCGGGAAGTTCCCACAGGAGTTCCAGCCCAAAAGCTCGCCACCCTCGGTGAATCCATCTCCCATATTCCCAGCGAATTTCAGATCAACACAAAAATCCGTAAACTCCTCGACACCCGCCGCGCCATGGCCGCGGGAAAAGTTCCTCTGGACTGGGCCTGCGCCGAGCATCTCGCCTTCGCCTCCATCCTCACCTCGGGAGTCCCCATCCGCCTCTCTGGCCAGGACAGCCGCCGCGGTACATTCAGTCAGCGCCATTCCGCCATTTACGACCTCAACACCGGCGATCACTACATCCCGCTTAAACATCTCGCCAAAAACCAGGCCTCCTTCTGCGTCTACAATAGCCCCCTTTCGGAAGCCGCCGTCCTCGGCTTCGACTACGGCTACTCCCTCGACTGCCCCGAAATGCTCGTTCTTTGGGAGGCCCAGTTCGGCGATTTCGCCAACGGCGCCCAGACCCAGATCGACCAGTACATCTCCTCCTCCGAATCCAAATGGGGCACCACCTCCCGCCTCACCCTCCTGCTTCCCCACGGCTACCACGGCCAGGGCCCCGAACACTCCAGCGCCCGCCTCGAACGTTTTCTCCAACTCTGCGCCGAAGACAACATGGCCGTCACCTACCCATCCACCCCAGCCAGTTACTTCCACCTGCTCCGCCGACAAGCCCTCCGAAAAATCATCAAGCCCCTCATCGTCATGACGCCAAAAGGTCTCCTGCGCGATACCCGCGCTACCAGCCCCGCCGCCGACCTCACCCACGGCAGTTTCGAGGAAATTCTCCCGGATCCCCAAATGCCCAAGGGCGCCCGCCGCGTGATTCTCTGCTCCGGCAAGGTGTACTACGACCTTTGCGATTTTCGGGATAAAAATAAAATCCGCGATACCGCCATCCTACGCTTCGAGCAGATCTATCCGCTCCACGAAAAAAAACTCACGGCCATCCTCTCTCGTCACGCCTCAGACGCCGAACTCGTCTGGTGCCAGGAGGAATCTGAAAACATGGCCGCCTGGTCCCACCTCGCTCTCCGCCTCCAAACCCTTACCGGCCAAAAAATCCGCTACGCGGGACGCGACGCTTCCTCCTCCCCCGCCACCGGTTCCCTCGCCATCCATCTCCTAGAACAGGACCAACTCATCCGCTCCGCTTTCAACATGGATCGTCCCTCCATCCCAAAAACCTCTTCCCCTTATCCAAAAAAATCAAAAATCACAACTAGGAAATCCAAGAAATGAGCACCTCCACCACAACCATCCCAATCCTAGTCCCATCCTTTGGAGAATCCATCACCTCCGGTGTCCTCGGAAGTTGGAAACGCAAAAACGGTGAAGCCGTCGCCTCCGGCGATCCCCTTTTCGAAATCGAGACCGATAAAGTCACCCCCGAAGTGTTCGCCGAAATCGATGGCACCTTGGAAATTCTTGTCCCCGAAGGTGCCGATGTGAAAGTCGGCCAGACCGTCGCCCGCCTCCACCCAGGCCCCAAACCCCTGCGAAGCTCGCCTCAGCCGGGCGAAGCAGAAAAAAAACCTGCCCGCAAAACCACCTCACCTTCTTCACCCACACCTCCATCCACGACTAAATCCTCAACCCCTAAATCCCTTCCCGATTCTCCCACCCCTGCCGCCCACACCCCGCCACCCGCAGTCTCCTCCGCCCCCTCGGACAACTCTCCCGCCACAGCTCGTTCGGGCCGCGAGTCGCGCCGTCGCATGTCCCCACTCCGGCGCAAAATCGCCGATCGCCTCGTCAGCGTCCAGCACACCGCCGCCATCCTCACCACCTTCAACGAAGCCGACCTTTCCAACCTCATCGCCCTCCGCACAGAAGTTCAGTCCGCATTCCAAGCCCAACACGGCGTGAAACTCGGTTTCATGAGCTTTTTCCTGCAAGCCTCGGTTCACGCACTCCAAACGGTCCCGTCCGTCAACGTCCGCCTCGAAGGCGACGATATTGTGGAACAGCACTACTACGATATCGGCGTCGCCGTAGGCACCGACCGCGGTCTCGTCGTCCCCATTCTCCGCGACTGCGATCAGCTCGACCTCGCCGGCCTCGAGAAAGCCCTCGGTGCCGTAGCCGCCCGCGCTCGAGACGGCAAACTTACTCTGCCCGATCTGGAAGGCGGTGTCTTCACCATCTCGAACGGCGGCATCTACGGCTCGGTCCTCTCCACCCCGATTCTCAATCCACCCCAGTCAGCCATCCTCGGCTTGCACGCCATCCAGCAACGCCCGATCGCCGTCGATGGGCGCGTGGAAATTCGTCCAATGATGAATCTCGCCCTTTCGTACGACCACCGACTGATCGATGGGAAACAAGCGGTCACCTTCCTCATCCAGATTAAAAAATTCGTCGAGAACCCCTCCTTCGCCCTCCTCGGCCTCTCGCCCGCTTCCTCGACGTAGAGAGAATCGAGGGGGATTCGTCAGCTCTCTCACCACTTCGCTTGACCTTTGCCTCCTGAACCTCAAGCTATCTGCGGTTCTTTTCCTTGGCGGAATCAGGGAAGGCCGTGTGAATCGGCCACAGTTGCGCTGCGGTATCGGGTGACAAATCCCCATGCAATATCGGCCAATCTGGATGTCTAGCCCCGCGATTGCGGGACGGGACTGAAGGGTGAAGGCGGGG
>CAIVGD010000081.1 GCA_903905395.1 uncultured Verrucomicrobiota bacterium | reverse complement strand
TGAAGTGCCCTTACACGGGCAAGATTTTTCTCGTTCCCTGAGACGCCAGGAACATCGGGCTGATCCACATACGGCCATGGACCCTCTTCTGCAAATTCTCAAAGAACGGGGACGCATTCCCCTCGCAGAACTTGTCAGGTTGACCGGCAAGTCGGAAAAAGAGTTGGAAGCGGCCATCCGCAAATATGAGGCGGACCGCGTCATCCTGGGCTACCAAGCCATCCTCGATCCTGACAAGGCGGGGGACGGGAATGTGCGAGCCATGATCGAGGTGCGGATCACCCCCGAGCGGGATGGTGGATTCGACCGGATCGCCGCTCGGGTGGCCCGATACCCCGAGGTGATATCGTGCCAACTGATGAGCGGGGGCTACGATCTGCTCATCGTGGTGGAGGGACCGGATCTGAAACAGGTGGCCAGTTTCGTGGCGGAAAAGCTATCGACGATTCAGGGGGTGATCTCGACGGTGACTCATTTCCAGTTGAAAATATACAAAGAGGCTGGGGTTCTCTTCATGGAGGATGAAAAGACAGAGCGTCTGGCGGTCTCGCCGTGAAAAACCCCGGCGATTTTCTGGCGGACCATGTGAGGGGGATTCCGCGTTCTGGGATTCGAGATTTTTTTGAACTCGTGCAAAAACGCGGGGATGTGATCTCGCTTGGAATCGGGGAGCCGGATGTATCCGCCCCGTGGGCCGTGCGGGAGGCGGCGATTTATGCGTTGGAGCACGGACGTACGGGCTACACCTCGAATTTGGGAAGTCTGAAACTCCGCCGCGAAATTTCGAAGTACGTGGAGAAGATTTGCGGACCTGGATACGACCCGGAAACCGAAATCCTCGTGACCGTGGGGGTGAGCGAGGCCATCGATCTGGCCCTTCGGGCGGTGCTGAATCCGGGAGAGACGGTTCTTTATCACGAACCATGTTACGTATCCTATTCGCCTTCGATCACTCTGGCCCACGCCAAAGGACGGGCGATTCAGACGCGGGCGGAAGATGGGTTCCGGCTCGATCCGAAGGCAGTGGCTCAAGCCGCTCATGGGGCCAAGGCTCTCCTGCTGAATTTTCCAACGAACCCGACCGGCGCGGTTTTGTCTGGCAAGGATCTGGATGCACTGGCGAAGGTCTGTGTGGAAAAGGATTTGCTGGTCATCAGTGATGAGATTTATGCGGAGTTGAGTTACGAGGGACGCCATGAATCGATCGTCACGCGGCCCGGCATGAGGGAGAGGACGATCCTTCTCCATGGGCTGAGCAAGGCTTTCGCGATGACGGGATTCCGGATTGGCTACGCCTGTGCACCCGCGCCGCTGGTCGATGCGATGATGAAAATTCACCAGTACGCGATCCTTTGTGCCGCCACCCCAAGCCAGGAGGCGGCGGTGGAGGCTTTGCGTGGGGCCGCGACGACCACGGTCGAGGCTCGGGAAAGTTATAGGATCCGCCGGGATTTTTTGCGGCGGAGGATGGAGGAGGCAGGGTTAACGCTGACGAATCCGGCGGGGGCTTTTTATCTTTTCGTGGATGTGCGGAGCACGGGGCTGACTTCGCGGGAATTCGCCATGAAGTTATTGGAAGAGGAGAAGGTGGCCGTGGTGCCGGGCGATGCCTTTGGCCCGGGTGGGGAGGGGTTTGTGCGGTGCAGTTATGCGACGGCACTGGACCGGATCGAGGTGGCGGCGGATCGGATCGTCCGCTTTGTGGGCCGACTTCGCGGAGCGAACGTCAAACCACAACTGGCGGCGGCGAGGTAGATAGAGAATGCGTTACGACGCGCTGATTGTCGGGGCCGGTCACAACGGCTTGATCTGCGCCTGTTACTTGGCCAAGGCGGGGTTGAAAGTGGGCGTGGTCGAACGACGCAATCTACCTGGTGGGGCGGTGTGTACGCGGGATGATCTGGTGCCTGGCTTTCGTTTGGATGTGGGATCCTCCGTTCACATCATGATTCATCTGACGCCGGTGCTCGCGGAGTTGGATCTGGCGAGGGAAGGACTGGAGTACATCGAGATGGATCCGTGGGCGTATTACCCAGTGGAGGGGACGGGAAAGGGGATCTCCTTTTACCGCTCGGTGGAGCGAACTTGTGAAAGTATAGCGCAGTTCAGCCCGCGGGATGCGGAGGCTTATCGGAGGTATGTGGAACGATGGACCGAGTTGAACGAGGGAGTGTTCGAAACTTTTCTGGCGCCGCCTTCCCCAGGTCGGCTCTTCGGGACGATTCTCAAGCGGAACCTGTTCCGCCCGAAGTCCCGGAAATTGTGGTCGAGTTTGGATACCGCCCGGCAGTTGATGGCGCCATACGGAGAAGTGATACGGGAAACTTTTGAGGACGAGAGATTGCGCACGGCGATGGTATGGCTCTCGGCGCAGAGCGGTCCCGCTCCGGCGGAGGTGGCCAGCGGGGATATGTTTGGCTGGAATGCCATGATCCACAAAGGCGGGGCGAAACGGGCGAAGGGGGGGAGCGGGGCTTTGACTACGGCGTTGGTGAAATGCCTGCATAGGCACGGAGGGGAGATTTTTTTGGGAAGTCCGGTGAGAAAGGTGCGGCGGTCCGGGAAAGGTTGGGAGGTTGAGGCGGGGGATCGGGTTTTCGAAGCGGAGAAAGTGGTGGCGGCGTGCCATTTGAAGACATTTTTTTGCGATTTATTGGAGGGCGGCCCGGCGGATCTGCGCGAGCGAATGGGGAAAGCCAGGGTGGGCAGCGGATTTGGAATGGTGGTGCGGCACGCCGTGGAGGAGTTGCCGATGTACGGCAAGGAGTCGATCTGCGGGGCAAAACCGCTGGAGTATCATTCGGCGATGCAGTTGCTCTGCCGGGACAGGGAGATGCTGGATGCCGGCTACCACGATTTTCTTGCGGGGCGGCCTCCCGCGAATCCGAGTGTCGTGGCGATGACTTTTTCCTCGATTGATCCGACCCTGGCACCGCCGGGCAAGCACACATTGTTCACGTGG
>CAIVGD010000080.1 GCA_903905395.1 uncultured Verrucomicrobiota bacterium | reverse complement strand
TCCTCCACCGTCACCGTGCCGTCTTTGCCCACCTTGTCCAATGCGTCGGCGATGATTTCCCCGACCGTTTTGTCCCAGTTGGCGGAGACGGTGGCCACCTGGCGGATGTCTTCCTTGTCCTTAACTTTTTTGCTGATCGTGGCGAGCTCCTCCACAATGGCTTCGACCGCCCGGTCGATGCCACGCTTTAGCTCGGTCGGATTCGCCCCGGCGGTCACATTCTTGAGACCTTCCCGGTAGATCGATTCCGCCAGAACCGTCGCTGTGGTGGTGCCGTCACCCGCTACATCGCTGGTTTTGCTGGCGACTTCGCGGACGAGTTGCGCTCCGATGTTTTCATAGGGATCCTCGAGCTCGATCTCTTTCGCGACCGTGACACCGTCCTTGGTGATGGTCGGAGAGCCGAACTTTTTATCGAGAACCACGTTACGACCCGCCGGTCCCAGTGTCGCTTTCACCGCGCGGGAGAGCTTCTCCACGCCGCGGAGAAGCGCGTGCCGGGCGGCTTCGTCAAACAAGATTTGTTTGGCTGCCATAATTCATTTCCTCCTTCAGCTGACCACGCCGAGGATGTCGTCCTCGCGCATGATGAGCATTTTTTCGCCGTCGATTGTGATTTCAGTCCCGCCATATTTGCTGAACAGGACCTTGTCCCCTTTTTTCACTTCCATCGGGATGAGTTTCCCCGCGTCGTCCCGTTTTCCGGGACCGACTTGGATGACTTTTCCCTCCTGAGGTTTTTCTTTAGCGGTATCGGGGATGATGATCCCGCCTTTTTTAACTTCCTGCTCTTCGAGGGGATGCACGAGCACCCTGTCTCCGAGAGGACGGATATTCACGTTGGCCATAGCTTTTCGTGAGCTCCTTTCTTTGGTTTTGAGGTTTCGGTGCGTCTGAAGGATGGGTGCGATCCCGTGGGATCGCCGGTCAACTCGGCTTCGGGCCGCCCTTCTTGTTTTTGTCAACCATCTCGAACTCGGCGTCGATCACGTCTCCCGCGTCCTTTTCAGGACGGGGGCCAGGACCCGCCGCTTCCGAGTTTCCCGATTCCGAAGGTGTTTGTTTCCCTGCCGCGGCCTTCTCCGAGGCCTGCCGATAGAGATCTGAGCTCACGGCCTGAACCAGGGTGTTCAACTTTTCAGCAGTTTCCTTGATCTGGGCCTCGTCATCTTTTTTTACGGCTTCCTTGACCGCTGCCGCCGCCTCCTCGATCTCCTTCTTCTTGCCGGCGTCCAACTTGTCTCCCATTTCGCGCATCATCTTTTCTGCGGCAAAAGCGGTGTTCTCCGCAGTATTGCGCTGCTCGATCCTCTCCTTGGCCTTGAGATCCTCCGCCTCGTGTTCCTTAGCCTCCCGGGTCAGCTTCTCGACCTCCTCCTTGGAAAGTCCGCTCGAGCCGGTGATGGAAATTTTTTGCTCCTTGCCCGTCCCTAGATCTTTCGCGGAAACTTGCAGAATCCCGTTCGTGTCGATGTCGAAGGTCACCTCGATCTGCGGAACGCCCCGCGGCGCCAGCGGGATACCATCCAGATGGAAGGTGCCTAGCCGCTTGTTGTCGCGGGAGAGCGGTCGCTCTCCCTGCAAGATCACGATTTCCACTCCCGGTTGGTTGTCCGAGTATGTGCTGAAGACGTTGGTCTTTTTCGTCGGGACGGTTGTGTTCCGCGGAATCATGGGTGTCGCCACTCCACCCGCCGTTTCTATCGCCAAGGTGAGCGGGGTCACGTCGAGCAACAGAACGTCCTGCACGTCGCCCTTGAGCACCCCACCTTGGATGGCGGCACCGACCGCCACCACCTCGTCGGGATTCACTCCCTTGTGCGGCTCTTTGCCGATCATCTTACGGGCCGTCTCGATAATCGAAGGCATCCGGGTCATTCCTCCGACCAGCACCAATTCGTCAATCTGCTTGGAGGCGAGTCCGGCGTCCTTCAGACAGGCATTGACCGGTCCGATCGTCCGTTCGCGAAGTTTGTCGGTCAGCTGTTCCAGCTTGGCCCGGGTGAGCTTTTTCTGGATGTGCCTGGGTCCGGAAGCGTCCGCCGTGACGAATGGAAGGTTGATCTCGTACTCCTGCGCCGAAGAGAGTGCGATCTTGGCTTTTTCCGCCTCTTCCCGGATCCGTTGCAGGGCATCGGGTTGGCCGTGGAGATCGATGCCGGAATCGGTTTTGAATTCTGCGATTATCCAGTCCATCACCGCCATGTCCCAATCATCGCCGCCTAGATGGGTGTCCCCATTGGTGGCCTTGACCTCGAAGAGGCCGTCCCCGATGTCGAGGACCGAGATGTCAAATGTTCCTCCGCCCAAATCATAGACGGCGATTTTCTCGTCCTTCTTCTTGTCCAACCCATAGGCCAAGGAGGCGGCAGTCGGTTCATTGATAATCCGCAAAACCTCGAGCCCCGCTATTTTACCGGCATCTTTCGTCGCCTGCCGCTGGCTGTCGTTAAAATAAGCGGGCACCGTGATCACCGCTTGGGTGATCTTTTCGCCCAGCTTCGATTCCGCGTCCGCCTTGAGCTTGGCGAGAATGAAGGAGGATATCTCCTCAGGCGAAAAAGATTTTTTCTCCCCTTTCACTTCAACTTCGACGTGCGCGTCCCCATTTTTGGCGGCCACGACTCTGTAGGGAAGGCGCTTGGTCTCTTCCTGGACTTCGGAAAATTTACGCCCGATAAGGCGTTTCACGGAAAAGATTGTGTTCTTTGGATTGGTCACCGCTTGGCGCTTCGCCGCTTGGCCGACCACCCTTTCACCCCCTTTGGTAAATGCCACGACCGAAGGGGTCGTGCGCGCGCCCTCCGAGTTTTCCAGAACGACCGGCTGGCCGGCATCCATCACCGACATGCAGGAGTTTGTTGTCCCTAAATCAATGCCCAGTATTTTAGCCATATGAACCTCCTTTATCGCAAGTTACATGCCAAGAAGCTGTATATATAAGTGGTTGATGAGCAGCACATCAGTTTCGGTGAAAAAATGAAGTGAGACATTTTGTCGCTATTGTCTGCAGTGCAGTGAGACATAATGTCTCACTTTCAGTCGTGGGTCAATGGAAGATAAAGGGGTCAAGGGAGGAAGAGAGTATGGGCTGATGGTTCCTACTGGCAATCCGCGCGCTGGCGAATTTTCTCAACCTTTGGCGATAACATCTCCACCTTATCTGTGTGGCACTGAAAGCCCTCGAATCCCTCGAACAGTTTGCGGCCGACGTGATCCTAGATCGCGCGGCGGGGCGCGGAGCATCCCTCCTTAAACCCCTCCTCCTCTTTCTTGCCACCATCTATGCTGGAATCATGCGGGTCCGCGCCCGCTTCTATCAGGACGCCGTCTTTCGGCGTTACTCCGTCGGCGTGATGGTGATCAGCGTTGGCAATCTGACCGTCGGCGGAACTGGCAAAACTCCCGTTGTGGAAAAGCTGGCCCGCTCCCTACATGAAGCCGGTCGCCGAGTCGCCATCCTCAGTCGCGGCTACAAAAGCGTCCCCAAGCCTCTCCTCACGCGCTTGGCCGACCGATTCCTCCCCGGGAGAATTCCATCCCCACCCCGCGTGGTTTCCGACGGAAAATCCGTCCTTCTCGATTCCGCCCAAGCGGGCGACGAGCCCTTCATGCTCGCGCGCAATCTTCCCGGGGTGGCCGTGCTGGTGGATTCCGACCGGGTGAAGAGCGCCCGCTACGCCATTCGCAATTATCGGGCCGATACCCTCCTCCTCGATGACGGATTCCAGTACCTCCGGCTCGGAGATCGCTTCAATCTCCTCCTAGTTGACCGACAGAATCCGTTTGGCAACAAACACGTATTACCCCGTGGCGTCCTTCGGGAACCTCCCGATGCCCTGCGTCGCGCCGATCTTATCCTCCTGACAAAGTGTGCCGGCAAGGATCACACCGCGTTGGAGAAATCCATCCGTCGCTACAACCGCCATGCCCGCATTCTTCCATGCAGCCATCATCCGCTTCACTTGGAGGATCTGATCACCGGGGAACGCCAACCCCTTTCCTATCTTCGTGGTCTGCGCGTGGGGGCGGTCGCTGGCATCGCCGTCCCAGAAAGTTTTCTCGAGGGATTGGTCAAACTCGGAGCCGAGATCGTTTACCAGCGCTCCTTTGCCGACCACCACCGCTTCACCGCCCCCGAGGTGGAAAACGCGCTGACTCGCACCCGCGCGCGTCGCGGCCTCGCTCTCATTACCACCGAAAAGGATTCCGTTCGCTTCCCACCCTTCCCTCCTCGCGACATCCCCGTCCTTTTTCTCCGCGTGGAAATCTCCCTCTTGAGCGACGGCGAAACCTTTGAGACCACCGTTCGCGAAGCACTCGGCATCCACCCCTCCGCCATGGGGTCGTAGGTCAAGGAACTGGTTTCTAATCAAAAAAAGAACCCTAATTGACTATACAGCATTTGTACGACATAATCACTGCATGAGAATGATTCCGACAAGAGAGTTAGCGGCCAATTCCGGGAAGGTCATGAAGTCCTTGGAAGCGGAGGGCGTTCTCGTGATCACGAAAGATGGCAAACCTCGGTCGATTCTGCTGCCCACCTCCGATGCAACCCTAATGGACGACCTGCGAGATTGTTTTTATGCCCGTGCTCAACAGTCCCTGCGAAAGGCGCAAATGGCCGCAGTTGCGCAGGGCGTGGATAAGTTGTCGATGGCCGAAATCGATTCCGAGATTCGTGCTGCCCGAGTGGCTCGAGGTCGGTGAGAAGCTGGGTTTTCGACACCAATGTGGTGGTGGCTGCGCATCTTTCACCCCACGGCCCCCCAGGACGCCTTCTAGGGGAGATTTACGCACGGCGTTTGCGCCTTTCTTACGACACGCGGATCGCCGTCGAATATCGTGAGGTACTGCAACGTCCACGATTCTCTTTCCCTTCGGAGATGATCGACCGTTTCCTCCAGATCCTAGGGGACCAAGATCTGGTATCGCCAATCGGATGGCACCTCAAACTTCCAGATCCGGATGACGCAATGTTTCTGGAAGTGGCCGCAAGTTCAGCAGAAC
>CAIVGD010000079.1 GCA_903905395.1 uncultured Verrucomicrobiota bacterium | reverse complement strand
CTGGTCCCGAAGCTCGTCCATAACACGGAAAGCAAAAGTGCCCCACCTCCGAAATAGAATGCCCAGATCACCGTGGGGGCCACTTTCTCGCCTGCGGCCGGGATATTCGACACCCCAATCCATGTTAAAACGAAAGGAAGAAGGGAGCCCACCACCGCTCCGGCATTGATCAGTAAACTTTGGACGGAATAGCCCTGATTCCGCTGTTCCTCCGAAACCATATCGCCCACCAACGCCCGGAAAGGTTGCATGGTGATATTGAATGAGGTGTCCATAAAAAGGAGCATAAATGCCCCGAAAAACAGCGGAGGAAGAATGTATGCGAAGAATTCCGAATTCGGCATGAAGAACATCGCTAAGGCCGAGATGAATGCCCCAAAAAGAATGAACGGGATCCTGCGCCCCAGTCGCGTCCAGGTATGATCACTGAAAAGCCCAATGATTGGCTGAACAATCAGCCCGGCGAGAGGAGCAGCCAGCCAGAAATAGCTCAAATGACCCACTTCCGCCCCTAATGCGGATAAGATCCGGCTGGTGTTGCCATTTTGAAGTGAATATCCGATCTGCACACCCATAAAACCAAAACTCATATTCCAAATCGACCATGTAGAGAGATGCGGTTTTTTTATCATAATTTTATATTGTGGTTGATCCCTCAGACTTACATTCAGAACTTACTTCATGAAACCCACACATGGATCCATGACGCAGTAGCCCGTGCGATTCCAAGGTTCTCCTGCTACCGAGAGTACGAATCGGTTGTGAAAGGGTCAATTTAGTTTTCCTGCGCGGTGATCGCCCCGTACGAATCCGGACGGCGATCCCGGAAAAACTGCCAGGTGTTACGCACCTCAAGGATCTGATCCAAATCCATGTCCGCGATCACCACTTCATCCTGATCCCGACTGCCCACAGCGAGCATCTTCCCCCGGGGATCACAAAAGTAGGACTGCCCGTAAAACTCACCGATATTCCAAGGCTTTTCCATGCCCACCCGGTTGACCGCTCCCACGAAGTACTGGTTGGCCACCGCGTGGGCCGGTTGCTCCAACTTCCACAGATATTCGCTCAACCCCGCGACTGTCGCCGCGGGGTTGAAAACAATCTCCGCTCCATTCAACCCCAGACAACGCGCCCCCTCGGGAAAATGCCGATCATAGCAGATATACACCCCAACTTTGCCCACTGCGGTTTCGAACACGGGATACCCGAGATTGCCTGGCTTAAAATAAAACTTCTCCCAGAACCCCGGCAGACAGTGCGGGATGTGATGCTTCCGGTACTTCCCCAAATACTTGCCGCCCGCATCGATCACCGCCGCCGTGTTGTAATAGACCCCCGTCAAATCCATCTCGTAGATGGGCACAACCAGCACCATGCCCAGCCGCTTGGCTGTTTCGCACATCAACTGGGTGGTCGGGCCGTCCGGAATCTTTTCCGCCGTCTCATACCAGCGGGTTTTCTGTTCGGCGCAAAAGTAGGGCCCGAAAAAGATTTCTTGATAGCACAAAACCTGCACCCCTTTCTTGGCCGCCTGCTCAGTCAGCTTGATATTTTTTTCGATCATCGCCTTCTTGATCACATCGAGCGGGGCATCCCCGTCGTGACTACTGGCCGTCTGCACCAGTCCGCCTTTTACCCTTCGTGCCATTTCGACATTCTTCCACGCTACCCTGCCCTGCTCCACCAAAAAGAATTGTGATCGTCAGCCGCGAAATCATGGATCTCTTACGCAGCGAAAATGCTTTCTACTTAACCCCAAAGAATCTGAATGGCGTTACCGCACATCCCTGTCCACCATAAAACCACCCTGTTCAACAACCCCAAACACCCAATCTTTAACCTTACTTTTTCCCCAGGATGAAAGTTTTCCAAGTCGATCAGCAACTCGTTTCAGCCCCCATCCACGATGTGACTGCAGAGGTTCATCGCCAATTGGATCTTCTCCACCTGAAACCGCCCCAAGGCGATGTAGCCATCACAGCCGGTAGCCGCGGGATCTCCAACATTGTCGCGATCACCAAAGCGACCGGTGACTGGTTGCGGACTCACGGAGCCCGCCCTTTCCTCGTGCCGAGCATGGGTTCCCACAACGGAGCCACCGCCGAAGGTCAGCAGAAGATGATCGAATCTCTCGGCCTCACCTCGGACGCCACCGGAATGGAAATCCGCTCCAGCATGGAGTGCGTGAAGGTCGGATCGGTCGGTTCCGGCGATGTCTGGATGGACCGCCAATGCCACGAGGCCGCAGGAGTCCTCATCCTCAACCGAATAAAACTTCACACCTGTTTCTCCGGTCCAGTGCAAAGCGGTCTGACCAAAATGATGGTGGTTGGAATGGGCAAAATCCGTTCCGCCGAAACCTTCCACTCCGCCCGCCCCGACCGCATGCCCCAGATCCTACAAGAAATGGGCTCCATGCTCGTCCGCTCCGGGAAGATTTTTGCTGGTCTGGCCTTGCTCGAAGACGGTTTAGACGAAACCGCCGAAATTCACGCCATCCCGGGAGATGAGATTCTCAAAAAGGAACCCGTACTGCTCGAACGGCATCGCCACTACTTTCCCACTTTACCCTGCGACGAATTGAATGTCCTGATCGTGGACGATATCGGCAAGACCTACAGCGGCACTGGAATGGACACCAATGTGATCGGCCGACGCGGCGTCCACGGATTTGAAGACCTCACCCGACCCAAAATCAACGTCATCGCTGCACTCGGTCTTTCGGCCAACGCACAGGGAAACGCCTTGGGTGTCGGATTGGCCGACTTCATTACCCGCCGTCTCCGAGACGCGATCGATGAGCGGAAAACTTTCGTCAATGCCTTCACCACCGGGGATATGCAGCGTATGGCCATTCCCTGCACCCTGAAGAACGACGAAGAACTGGTGGCCAAGATCCGGGAACGCTACGGCGACCGTTGTTGGATGCTTGTCCCCAACACTCTTCATCTCGAAAAAATTTTTGTCAGCGAGGATGTGGCCAATGAACTTCGGACCCATCCGAAGTGCCAGGTGAATTCCCTTCCAATTCCTCTGGATTTTCAAGCAGGTCGACTCAAACTTTTTTCTGCGTAGGGCAGATTCACGGACGGCGGGCAGGATGCCCGCCCTACATTTGTTTTGTAATTTGAGCCTGTCAGCTAGGCGGCCTCGGAGATGCCGCCGCTACCTTAGCTCTCAATCCTCAGCTCTGAGCCCACGAACGGGGTCCTACATTCGCTTACTGATTTAATGTAATCGTCGGCCAGCAACCGCGGAGGGAGATGGGATGGACTTGCAGGGTTGGATTTTTACGGAGCCAACCGGGTTCCCCCTTCTGATCCACAAACGCCACCCCGATCGGCAGATCGGGTTGCTCGTCGGCAAGGGCGATCATTTCGGTGCGGGCATGATCGGAAGCGGCGATCCACTCCTCCTTCAGCGCGAACGGATCAAGATGCCGGGCTTGGATTTGTTTTAGTTCCCCAGGTTCGATCCGGGCGAAACGAATCACCATTTTCAACAAAGAGAGCGGATTGAAACCTTCATCCTTCCCGCAGGCAGCCCACAGGATCGTCTCCAGCGGATAAATCCGGCACAGCTCCACGATGTCCACATAATCACGCGTCTCCATCCGCGCGGAAAGAGCGAGAGCCTTGTTGGTGGCCATGTCAAAAAGGTGGAGCCGCCATCCCAACATCTCGTCTCGGACAATGGGAAAAAACCGCCAAGCGGTGTCCTGCGCCCAGTCCAACTCCACGCTGGATCCCCCCCGGCTCACTTTCGCTTTGCGGAAGGAGGCCGGTTGTTGCCATTCCTTATCCCGCTCGATCTTCTGCACGATGAAACCGGCTGCCATCAGGCTGGCTACATCCTTCTCGCTAGCGCGAACCAGATCTTCAATCGCGTCATGAAAGAGATCAAAATCACGGGAGTAACGTGCCGATTCGGGTGGAGCGTGTAGCACCAGACCCCCTGCAAAATGGCTGGTTTCCGATCGGTTCGCGACAAGTGTGTTGAGGACTTCCTGTTGAAAAGACGTTAAAGGCATTTGCTCAACTCCTGCGCCTCCCGCCAGGCCTGCTTATCACCGTAATCGCGTAGGTGCTCGATAACCAAGCCGATGTCCTCCCGGCAGCGAACCCTTGCCTCCGGATGCCAAAACCAGAAGCACTCCAAGTGCCCGCGTACCAGAGCTTCGGCCCGCTCCAACAATTCAGGCGGCGCGGGCGTAAGTCCAAGTTCGGGCGGGGCGATTTCTTGCACCTTCATGTGTGGAATCTAGCCGTGCCATCCCATTTGGACAACTGGCGTTTCCCGGAGGACTGGACTGAACCCAGCCCACCCACTGCATCACCAACAGCTTTCGAGGTGTGGATCCTCCACCTTGTTTCGGTAAAAGATCTCGCCGATCGGGTTCGCAGATTTCGGAACCTGCTTGAGGTCAGAAGTCGTATTCACGGAGGGCGAGCAGGATGCCCGCCCTACAATTGTTTTGTAATTTGCGCCTGTCAGCTAGGCGGCCTCGGAGATGCCGCCGCTACCTTAGCTCTCAATCCTCAGCTCTTCTAACTTCAACTTAATCTTAAACTTGGGGCGGTCCTTCGCGTCTGCGTCCCGCGACCGCGGGACAACATTAAACATCCAAAATCAAAAATCTTCTCTCCCCTTCCCCCCCCTCCCAAGTTCAACCGCGGCGGATTCTTGATCCTTCAAAGAGTATCGTCATCCGGTAAACCCGCTTCTCCCGCGTTTCGATTTTACCGGTGACCAGATCAAAACGTTCGGGGATTTCCTGGCGGTGGATGTCCACGCTGGCACGGAATCCACGCTCGGAAAAAATGTCGATCAGGATGGCAATGGCGATCGGATCTTCAAAGAGCGCCTCCTCGGTGTTGACCATCGCACGTCCGCTGACGGCGTACCGCTTGATGATGGGCATCATTTTCCCCTGAATGAAATCGACAACGGCCCGGAATATTTCCGGGTGTTCAACCTGGTAGCTGTCGAGCCGGTTGACGAGTTCTTGGCGTGCCTGCAGGACGATTTCATCGGCCAACGTGATGTGCCGCAGAACGTCGTAGGTGCGGGGATCGAGTTCAAGCGAACTCTGGTAAGCGAGCTCATTAAGGATGTTCTGTTGAACGATCTCAATCGGCGCCTGGGCGTTGATAAAATGGTAGTGGAAAATTTGTTTCAGCGAGACGAGCGCATCGTAGGTCTTTTCTTTGAAGGTGCGGTATCGGTTGCGTGCGAGCTCGGGGTCGAGGTCGGTCTTCCGCACTTCGATAAGTTCGCCCACTCCGGACTGGCGGATCTCCGCATTGCGAACGAGGGCATCCCGGCCGCGCTTGATCTGCCGGGTGATGCTTTCCGCTTCATCGACGAAAAGCACCATGATGTGGAAAGTCGGTTGCCGAAAGTAGTGGGCCTTGGGCGTTCCGGAAAACTCACGCCTCAGCAGGGTCATCTGGTCGAAAAAAATCTTGAGACACTCGACCTGAACGTGGGTGCGGGGAAAACCATCAAGCACGGCGCCGTCGCGAAACTGCGGTTTGAGAAGTTCGCGGAGCAACAGGCGAAGCACTTCCTCATCGCCTACCATCCCACCCCTGGCCTTGATCCTCTCCGCGTCCGGGGAATCCAGCAACGTGCTGATCACGATCGGAGCAGCGGAAATCCCGCGGACTTTACAAATGAATTCCGTGTTGGTCCCCTTTCCGGAACCGGGGGCACCCCCCAAGAGGATGAGTTCCTTTGGAAAAAGGAGACTCTCCCGTCCAAAATCTTTTTCCAGTTCCTTCCAAACCCGATGAAAGATCAGCTGGGCGTCCTTGATTTCAAGGTCGGGGGTCAAGACCGCGGGCGAGGATGTCCTAGTTTCCACAGGACTACCTTACCTTGCCCTGCGACGGTTTAACGAGTCTTGAAAAACCGGAACATGAAGCGTGCTCATACTTGGTTCGCCCGAGCCATTCCACGAGTTGGTAATCGAGACCATGAGGCAACCCGCCTCGGGATTCATGGCGCCAATCTTTTTATTCTCTGAAAAACGTCAGGAAGCGCGGCTCAGGCGCGGCGCATTCCACATCAGAGAAATCACAGCACCCAAGGCAAAAACAACCAGCACTCCGATCAGACCGGCGAGACTTGTGGAAAGTCCGGCGGACAGTGAGCCGGGCATGGAGTAATTTGCCAACGGAGCCACGAACGCAGGGGCGGACTGATGGAGAAAGCCGAGCCGAGCCGCCACACTTTCCAGACCATCTGGAAACACGCTGGCCCATGGGCTGATGATCGAAGCGACCAAAACTGCGGCCAGGGCAGGAACTACCGCACTTTTTCGGGAGGCGGATTCAGATGCGGGCAAAAGAGAAAACGCAAGAACTGTGATCAAGGCCTCCCCGATCCCGATCACCGCATGGGTTCCCAGCATGGCTGGAGCAGAAGCTGAAAAAGCAATCGTCCCGCTGAGTGCGAGTTCGACGCAGCACCCGAGAGCGGCCAAAAGAACCGAAAGCCATGCGACAAACCCCAGCCGCGCCAGAGACAGAGGCGAGCTCCCTCGTAGATGATTGACCATCCATCCTCCTACCCCGGCTCCGAGAAGCGCCATGTTCACGACATTCGCTCCCAAAACCGAAAGCCCACCATCGGAGAAAACCAAGGCCTGCACCGCCAGCACCAGCCCCATGGCCAGCACGCCGAAGGGGGTTCCCAGAAGTGCCGAAGCCAGGACCCCACCCAGCAAGTGCCCGGATGTCCCATCCTGAATCGGAAAATTCACCATCTGCGCAGCAAAGATAAGAGCGCTGACCGATGCGAACCGCGCCACATCGGGCTTTTGTTTGCTCTTGAAGACTGCCCATGCCGTCGCTCCGATTCCTGTGGCACCCACCATCGCAGTTACCGGACAAACAGCTCCTTCGACCATTTCAGTTGGGATATGCATAATTGAGGCAATTAAACCGCACACTTCTCCTGTGTCAATGAAGAAGAGGTTAGAGGCAGGGAAAACTCATTTTATTTCCGACCACGATCATTATTTGAAAAATAAAAACAAAATCTCCCGTGTGATTCGATCGCACACTGCGGCATGTGTGCGGGTCTCAGAGACGACCAACCATGCGGAATCGCGCGGTAAATTTACATCACTGCAAAAGCAGTGAAGCGTTACGTCACTTCCGGTCTTCGCGAGGTATGTAGTACTGTTCCTGCGGACCGATGTATTCCGCGAGCGGTCGTATCAGACGGTTGTCCAGCTGTTGCTCGATGATGTGGCCGCTCCAACCGGCGACGCGGCTTACCGCAAAAACCGTCGTGAAGAAATCCGGCGGGAATCCGAGCACATAGAGCACCGGGGCGGAGAAAAAGTCCACGTTACAGGGGATCTTTTTCCGATCCATCATGACTTTTTCCACGTGTGCCGCGATCTCCAGCCAGTCCATTTTCCCAGCTTGGACGCAGAGGTTGTGCGCGATCTGGCGAAACGCCTCGGCGCGCGGGTCACGGGTCTTGTATATCCGGTGCCCGAATCCCATCACCTTCTTCTTCTCGTCCAGAAGTTTGTTCACATAGGGGACGGCGTTCGCGGGAGTTCCGATCTCCAGGATCATCTCCATCGCGTACTGGTTCGCCGCACCATGGAGTTCACCGGCCAGGGTCCCGACCGCCGAAGTGACCGCCGAATAAAGGTTCGACAAAGTCCCCGTCGTCACACGGGCCGCAAACGTCGAGGCATTGAGGCCGTGATCCGCCAGGAGGATCAGATAAGCATCGAGCGCCTTTTCCATTTCCGGAGTCGGTTTCTTGCCCGTCATCATGTAAAGGAAATTGGCCGCGTGGGAGAGGCTCATATCGGGCTGGATGGGTTCCTTGCCTTCGCGAAGTCTGTAAAAACCCGCGACCAAGGTGGGAAAAATACCCGTCAGATGATAGGCCTTACGCTGGGACTCCTCGGGATTCACAATATGCGCCCGCGGATCCAGACTCCCCATGAGCGAACACATGGTCCGGAGAGCGCTCATGGGATGGGTGGTGGTGGGGATAAGTTTGAGGACCGCAAGCGCCCGTTCGGAAAGAGGCCTCTGCGCCTTCAAAGTCTCCTTGAAAGTCGCCAGCTCCTCGGCGTTGGGCAGTTTCGCGTACCAAAGATGATAGGTCACTTCTTCGAAATTGGATTTCTCCACCAATTCGCCGATCGGAATTCCGCGATAGAAAAGCCGGCCATTCTCGCCGTCCACATCGCTCAAAGATGTCTGGGCAGCCACAACCCCTTCCAGTCCTTTCACCAGCTTGGACGCGCTGGATGGCTCTTTTTTCACTTTGGGATTCTTCAATGGGTCTGTCGATGTACGCATGACGGGATTATACCCGATCAAGGGAAAAACGGAAACTCCTGTTTTATCTTCCGATCACTTTTTCGGGAACCGAAATTTGGGGATGATAAACGGCGTCTTTTTTTTGTACTCGCGGTAGGCATCCCCGAAGCGCTGTTCGAGCTCCTTTTCCTCGATCCGCTTGATCCCGAGGATCACAAGAATCATCAGGACGAGTACTGCTACCCAGGAACCTTCCCTGTTGAACAGCGCGGCCCAACCCGCCAGATAAATAAAAAAACCGAACATCATGGGATTGCGACAATATCGGTAAGGACCGGAAGGCAGGAACTCCTGGGTCGGCACCCAAGGCACAGGAGTCCCTCTCCCCTTCCAAAGTTGCCACAGAACGGCCCAACCCACCCACGGAATGCCGGCCATAAACAAAAGCGCGCTCAGGAGAACCGCGGCGGAGGAAGGAAAGACGTCCCCTTTCCCTCCACGCCCAACAACCCAGATCAGCGCAGGCCAGCCAGTCATAAAAAGAGTCGCCCCCAGCCCCGTGGCCACCGCCCGGTAAGTCGCGGAATATTTCTTGCCCGCTCTTGCCACCAAATACCCGATTAGTTTATCAAACAATTTTTTTCACCTGTTGTCTGGGTTCCATCCGCATGGATCATTCTCACCATCGCCTGTCCTTCCCGCAAGCCCCGAGCGGGTTGACAGGCATACGGAATATTTTGGGGTCAGAGGTCGGATTTTCCTTGCTTGGGCTGTTCCAATCGTCGCGCTGCGGGCTGCATGGTGAGTGTCTGCATCTGGCGGATGGCGAAGGCAGGGTAGCCATCTGTATTTCTTGCACCTAGCCATCTAAACAGGTGCGTTTTCCCTGCCGATAAACAAAAACGGGTTTCGTAAGTTAAAGCGATATTCATCATAATAAACTCAAATCCAGCCGAGGTTTGGGGATTTTAAAGGTATTAGCATTTCGATGGCATGCATTAGTTTGCTAATACGTTAATATTTCAAATTGACATTTGTGGGAAAGGAGTAGGGTAACACTATGAATTCAAAATACATTCTCGCACTGGCTTTGTTTGCTCTGGGCTACCAGAGCGCATCAGCACAAGTTGTCACCGAAAGTTTTGGTAGTGGAGACAATGCGTTCACGATGGATTTTGTAACGATAGGAAATCCCAACAATGTGGCCGATACGACAGGAAGTCCTAATCCTGCGGGCTCGGTGGCCTACACCTACAATCTGGGCAAGTACGAGGTGAGTAGGGATATGATCACCAAAGCCAACACAGCAGGGAGCCTAGGGATTACGTTGTGGGATATGAGCAGCTATGGTGGCAACGGAGTAAATCGGCCTGCGACAGGAATTACCTGGTATGAGGCGGCCACCTATGTGAATTGGCTGAACACGAGCACAGGAGGGACAGTAGCGTATAAGTTTGTTGGTGGAACATTCCAGCTGTGGTCAGCAGGGGATGCGGGGTACAACGCGAACAATATGTTTAGGAATAGCCTAGCGAAGTATGTCATCGCCAGTAGTAACGAGTGGTACAAGGGAGCGTATGGGAATCCTGATGGGAGCTGGTCAAACTTTCCCAACGGAAGCGACAGTGCACCAACCGCAGTAGCTAGCGGAACAGCTACGAATACAGCGGTGTACAGTGGGCAATCTGGCCCTGCAGATATCAATAACGCGGGTGGATTAAGTGCATACGGAACGATGGCGCAGAATGGGAATGTGTGGGAGTGGAGCGAAACAGCATTTGACGGAATCAACAACACAGCGGGCGCAGTCCGGGAGCTGCGCGGCGGCGCCTGGTTCAACAGCAGCAACTTCTTGGATGCCTCGTCCCGCTTCAACGACAATCCGACGCTTGAGAACAGCTACTACGGGTTTCGTGTTGCTAGTGTCCCTGAGCCTTCCTCGCTTTCAATGTTAGTTCTTGGCGGGGTGGTGGTGGTGGCGTTGAGTCGGCGGAAGCGAGCCTAGCCTCAACCCTTTCGAAGGGGGCTTAAAATCGCAGAGCCAAATCGGTCGGCTCCGGTGGGTGACGGCTTATGGATGCCCCTGAAAAACTCAAAAAAGCAGGCGTCTCACGGCGTATCAGAATTGTATAACAAATGTATCCCAATGGACGTGACTTTACACCAATGACAAAATCCAATCTTTGTCTAAGTTTTGTCTAAGTTATGGTATTTATTTAATGCAAGTACTTGCTTAATAAGGTGGTGCGGCTGGAGGGAATCGAACCCTCGTGTCTAGCTTGGAAGGCTAGCGTTCTACCATTTAACTACAGCCGCGAACCAAGTGCGCCGTAGAGGATTTGAACCTCTAACCTCCTGATCCGTAGTCAGGTGCTCTATCCAGTTGAGCTAACAGCGCAAGAAATGAAACCCTACCCTACCGCGCTTAGTTGGGCAATCCCGCCGACGTTTTTCTCAAATTCTCCCGCATCTCTTTCACCCACTCCTCCACTTTAGGATGATACGGACACGACCGCAGAATCTCCATCTTCTGCGCCCACGCCACCTCCTCCTGCCCCAACGCCGCCTGATCCGACGCCCTCTGCCACAAAAGCTCCGGCCGCTTCAAAATTTTAAAATCATCCGCCCCCAAGGTCTTCGTCCTCTTCTCCACTTTCTCATCCATCCGCGCGATCCGCCGATCCCATACCAGCAGAAGCTCATTATTCTTCTCTTCGATCAAGTGCGGTCGCAAAACTTTTTGAAAAACCGCCGCCTCATTCCCCGGCGCCACGTCCGCCGCCGTCACATCCTGCAAAAATCCACCGATCTGCCGATCTCGCACCAAAGGACTCTCCTTGGCCGACTTGTCCAAAATCCCCGGACTCTGCCTTTTCGAATGATCAGGCTTTTTCTTTCCTTTGCCTGCCGCATCGGTTCCCACCATATCCTGCACCTCCGTTGCGTCCGAAGCCTCGGTCAGTGAATTGTAATAAGCCAACCACTCCGCCGCCGTCGGCCTCTCCTTCTCCCCCAAAGCATCACGACACACCAATGCCACATACCGCACCTGCAGTTGCACGCTCTCGCCAAAAGCAAGGGACGAAATCATCTCCTTCTCCTGCACCTTCCAATCCCCAAACTTCGTATCCCCCTCCTGTGTCCGCCCATACTCCACATTCCGATAACTCTCCAAATACACCTGCACCGCCTTCGTCCGCTCCTGCCCAGCCTCCGTCAAGTCCCGGGCCGCCTTGCTCAACACGTCCCGCGTCATCTTCTCGTTCTTTGCCTCAATCGCCGTTAACTCCGCCAAAGCCTTCTCCCTATCCATCTTCTCCTGTCCCCAACTCGTCCCGCAGAGCAAAACCAACCCCAAAAGCCCAGTCCAAAACCGCCGAGCCGCATGAAAAAATTGCTTCATCCCTCCATCTTGAACGACCACCGCCATCCCGACCAACTTTTATTCCCGGGGGTTCCCTTTTGACCCCATCCCCGTTTTTTGCGATGCTCTCCCTTTCGGGCGGATACCGAAGTGGCCAAACGGGGCAGACTGTAAATCTGCTGGCTTACGCCTTCGCTGGTTCGAATCCAGCTCCGCCCACTTCTTCCCAATCGCCCTCAGTGTCGGCTTCACCCCCACGCCCCAACCCGCTACCAATTCTTCATGTCATACGAACACCACCGCCAACCGGTCGCCCCCAAACACGTCTTTTTCAAACGCCTCCTCAAGCACTTCGGCCTGGCCCTCCTCCTAATGTCTTTCACCCTGACCCTCGGGGTCCTCGGCTACCACCACATCGGGCGTCTGTCCTGGGCCAATGCCATCGTGGAATCTGCCATGCTAATGGGCGGCATGGGGCCGGTGTACGGACCTGAATTACACTCCACCGCCGCCAAACTCTTCTCCGCCGGCTACGCCCTTTTTTGCGGACTCGTCCTCATCGCCCTCTTCGGCATCGTCCTTGCCCCCGTGTTTCATCGCATCCTCCACCGCCTCCACGTCTCGGAGAAATAAGGAAACCCCATGAAGGAAAAATGGATCCAGCTAGCTCTCCGCCTCGCCGAGGCCACCGCCGCCACCAGCACCGACCGCTATCACAAAGTCGGTTGCGCCATCCTCCGCAAAGAAGGCAGTGTCTGCGGCATTGGTTTTAACGGCCAACCGCCGGGAGTGGATCTCACCGAGGACGAAGCCCTTCATCGTGACTTTCGCCGCCGCCTGACCACCCACGCGGAAAGCAACGCCCTCGCCTTCTGTAAACCGGGTGAACCCCACCTCCTCGCCGTCACCCTCCCACCGTGCGATCGCTGTCTCGTCGACGCCGTCCGCTATGGAGTCAAAATCATCGTCTGCCGTCCGAGCCTGGATGCCGCCCATCCCGTTCCGTACGAGTTGGCAAAACGATTGAGCGTGAAGATCCGCGTGATTCCAGTTTGAAATCACCCCACCTCACCCCATTTTTCTTTCGCGTCCCCCCCTTTTTTACAGGAACTTTCTCCAATGAGTCTCCGCCTGTTGATCACCACAGTCGCCAAGAAATCCGACGCCCGCCGCATAGCCTCCGCCACTTTGCGGAAACGTCTCGCCGCCTGTGTCCAAATCCTCCCAGGTCTGGAGTCCCACTACATCTGGAAAAATCGCCGCACCACATCCCGCGAATTTCTTCTTCTCGCCAAAACCACCCCGGCCAAACGGAAAGCTTTGGAACAACTTTGGGCCAAACTTCATCCCTACGATTGCCCCGAGCTGGTCACCCTCACCGCCCACGCCTCTGCCGCCTACGCCCGTTGGGTCCGCGCCTCCGTCCGTTGACGAGTTTTTAGCTGGAAACTAAAAAATACCTACGGGGGCTAATCCCATATCCGCAGAAGCCGCCAAAAAAATCCTGGGCGTTAAAACTGTTGCGGACCCAACTCCTCCTGCTCAAAAACAATCAAATCATCCAGTGCCCGGGCGAAATCCTCCATCCCGCTCGCCGGCATGATCACCCGATCCCTTCTTCCCCCCACATCCTCCGTGATCCGCAAAAAGCGCCCACGGTCATTTTCCTTCAGATCCAGGAAGAATGTTTTTCTTTCAATCTGTACCTTCTCCGATCGTAATGTTCTTTCCCCTTCGCGTTGGTCCATATGCAATTTCCCCTTTCGCTAAATCTTACAAAAAGCCCCTCCCTCAGTCAATCTACCCAATCAAGCCTCTTTGCGTGAGGCAATTCTCCTCTCCAATCAAAAATTCTAATCCCCACGTCCAGCTAGGCGGCCTCGGAGAGGCCGCCTCTACCTTAGCTCTCAATTCTCAGCTCTTCTGACTTCAACTCCCTCGCCACGCGAGGGCCCTTCGAAGCTCTGTCCCGCAGAGCG
>CAIVGD010000078.1 GCA_903905395.1 uncultured Verrucomicrobiota bacterium | reverse complement strand
TCCGCCGGCAAGGAGAAGTAGTTTTCACAAGCACCATGAATTATGTTTCCATAGCGGCTAACACAAACTCTTTCGAAAGCACTTGTGAACATATTTTTCTCATCATCGTAAAAAACGCTCCAGATTTCTTCCGGCTTCTCATTCTTTTCTCCCAGACAAACAATCGCTTTTTTTTCAATAGCCTGACGGTCACTGGCCTTATGTTCACGGGTTTTTTCATTATCACTTTTGCTGCAACCCATTAAAGAAACAACTGCAAAAATAATAGTTACGGCAATAAAATATCTTAATTTCATCTGAATAAATTTCCTTTAAATTAAGGCATATAACAACTATAAATAACCCCTTTCGGGAAGAGATACGGGATGTGAATTATTTACGACTAATAAAGTTATTATTTACGGAGGGAATATCCGCCGATTTCCATCCTCCTCCCAACGATTTGATCAGAAGAACGCTTGCCGTCAGTTGCCGACTCCGAATGTCCAGTAATGTTCTTTCGTTGGCGAGTTCCACTGTCTGGGCGACGATTACATTGATATAACCGACGGTTCCGGCCTTATACTGATTACTCGTCACTGTTGCGGCTTGCCGGGCTGCCTCAACGGCCTCTGTTTGGACATGTACTTCTTCCCCCAGGATGCGGAGCGCGGCCAGATTGTCCTCAACCTCCTGAAAGGCGGTAAGAACGATCTTGCGATAAGAAGCGGTGGTTGCATCATAGGCAGCCCGTAACTGGTCGCTCTGCGCCCGGCGTAGGCCTCCATCGAAAACTGTTTGTGAAATCGACGGACCGACAGACCAGAGGCGGCTGGGCCAGCTCAGCCACTGATCCACACTTGATGCTTCAAGACCAGCCAAAGCGCCTATATGAACGGTTGGGTAAAATGCAGCCTGGGCCACACCGATCTGTGCATTGGCCATTGCCATGCGCCGCTCGGCCGCAGCGATATCGGGTCTCTGCTCGAGGAGTTCCGATGGCACAGCAAGCGGGATGGACGGCAATGTGGGAACAAGTGGCGTAACGGCAAGCCAGAATTCAGAAGCCGATTTTCCGATCAGGGTGGCCATGGCGTGTTCCACCTTCGCACGCTGCAAACCAAGATCAATCGCCTGAGCTTGAGTACTTTTAAGCTGGGTTTCCGCCTGCAGAACATCCGATTTGGCGACTACGCCGCTATTGTACCGGTTATTCGCCAGTTCAAGGGATTTCCTGTAATAGGTTACAGTTGAATCAAGGAGTTGTTTCTGAGTATCAATCGTTCGCAGCAGGAAGTAATCCTGAGCCAGTTCAGCCTGAGCGCTCAACAAGACTCCCGCCAAATCCGCAGCGCTGGCCTGGGCGCTGGCCTGACTTGCTTCAACTGTACGGCGGACCCGGCCCCAAAGGTCTGCTTCCCACAAAAGGTCAATTGGGAGTAAAAAATCCGAGATACTGGCCCCGTTCTGACCTGTATTTAGGTTATTTGATGCAACTGAGCGTGTTGCGGACGCCCCGACAGCGAGTGTCGGAAAGTAGCCTGCCCTGGCGGACTGAACCAAAGCACGAGCCTGGCGAAACTGCGCTTCAGCGATCCACACATTCTGGTTGGAAATGATCACCTGCTCTTCAAGCGCATTCATCTGCGGGTCATTGAAAAGTTCCCACCACGCCTCCTTGATGGCGTCGTCTTTAGGATTAGCTTCTTTCCAGCCGTCAATTTCCCTGTAGGCAACCGGAACCCCGGTAATCGGCCGCACATAAGCCGGACCCACCGTGCAGGACGTGAATGATGTAAGCAGTCCGACGGCAAACAGTACGATTTTCCATCTTAAAAGGGTCATTTTTCTTCTCTCGTTGCAACAAATCAGGCAGTTGGACTGATCACCGAAGTCTGCAGGTTTGGGGATAGTATTAAACCATAAATCGCATTTTGTCCATCAATCTTCCAGCTTCAGCCATTTTCCTTCAGTCCATATCGCTGCGTCCGTCTGCGCTTGCTGTCTATCCATAATCTGAAACGGTCCAGATAAAGGTAAACCACCGGGGTTGTATAAAGTGTAAGCATTTGACTGAAAATCAGTCCGCCAACAACGGCGATACCCAGCGGCCGTCGCAGCTCGGAGCCGACTCCGTGACCTATAGCCAGCGGCAAAGCACCGATAAGCGCCGCCATGGTGGTCATCATGATAGGTCGAAATCGCAGCAGACACGCCTGAAAAATTGCTTCCTCAGGAGCCGTTCCATATTTACGTTCAGATTCCAGAGCAAAGTCAACCATCATGATGCCGTTCTTCTTTACAATGCCGATCAGCAGGATAACGCCGATAACGGCAATGAGGCTAAGGTCAGTCTTAAAGATCATTATGGCAAGCACCGCGCCCACGCCTGCCGATGGAAGAGTGGAAAGGATGGTCAGCGGGTGGATGTAGCTCTCGTAAAGAACGCCGAGTACGATATAGACCGTGACCAGCGCAGCCAGTATCAGCAGCGGTTCATTAGCGAGCGATGACTTGAATGCTTGCGCCGTTCCGGCAAAATTTCCCCTGATGCCGCCCGGCATTCCGATCTCCCGTGCGGCGTTCTCAAAAGCATCCACCGCCTCCCCAAGCGCAACACCAGGCGCCAGATTGAATGACAGGGTTATCGAAGGGAATTGCCCCTGATGGTTTACCGCCAGGGCCGTGGCGGTCGGCTCGTAATGGGTAAAGGCGCTTAGTGGAATCTGGGTGCCGTTGGATGAGGGAACGTAGATGTCTTTTAGTGTTTCTGGATTCTGCAGGAAAATGGGATCAATCTCCATAACCAGATGGTATTGGTTCAGCATGGTATAGTTGATCGACACCTGACGCTGACCGAAGGCATCGTAGAGGGTGTTATCAATGACCTGTGGAGTGATGCCCAGCCGAGCGGCTGTGGGGCGGTCGATAACCAGTAACGCCTGCCTGCCCTTGTTCTGCTGATCGCTGCTGAGATCGACCAGTGTCGGGATTGTGCGAAGCTTCTGCAGGAGGTGCTGCGCCCATCGGTTGAGTTCCGTCGGGTTGTCACTCTGGAGAGTGTACTGATAAAGGGCGTTGCTCATTCGCCCGCCAACACGCAGGTCCTGAACGGGCTGGAGAAAGGTGGGGGCGCCGGGAACTTCAACCAGATTCTTGCGTAATCTTCCGATGATCTCTTTTGCGCTCGCAGTCCGATTCTCGAAGGGTTTCAGCGAAATAAACATCCGGCCAGAATTGGTGTTAGCCCCGCCTCCGCCCCCACCGCCAGTAAAGCCAGTTACATACTCCACGTCGGGATCTTTTTTGATGATGTCAACAATCTGCGCCAGTTTTTCCTGCATAGCCTGAAAAGAAATGTCCTGAGCAGCCTGGATAGCTCCGGAAATGCGGCCAGTGTCCTGTTCAGGAAAGAATCCTTTGGGCACAATGACAAAGAGGCCGACGTTAATCACCACCATTAGCAGCATCAGCAAGAGCATGATGCGGGAGTGGCGGATCGCCCAACGAAGCGTCACCTCGTAGGTGGAATGCATCCAGTCGAACATCTTCTCACTTGCCCAGTAAAGCATCCCATGCTTATGTTGTTTTATAGGTTTGAGCAGCGTGGCGCACATCATCGGGGTAAGGGTCAGCGAAACCGCCAGGGAAATCATGATCGCTACAGATAGGATAACGGCGAATTCGCGGAACAGGCGGCCGACCATACCGCCCATCAGGAGAATGGGGATGAATACGGCGATTAGTGAGAAGCTCATGGAAAGGACAGTGAATGCAATTTCCTTTGACCCGGATAATGCCGCCTGGAAGGCGGTTTCACCCATTTCCCGGTATCGGGTAATATTTTCAAGCACCACAATGGCATCATCCACAACAAACCCAGTAGCCACGGTAAGCGCCATGAGAGAAAGGTTGTCCAGCGAGTAACCGAACAGATACATCACGCCGAAGGTACCGATGATTGACACTGCCACAGCAACAGCGGGGATGACCGTGGCGCGGATACTCCGCAAAAACCAGAATACCACCAGAATAACGAGAAATGCCGATAATATAAGGGTCCATCCCACGTCCCTGAGTGATCCGCGAATCGGCGGAGTGCGATCGAGCACCACCGACAGATCAATCGCTCCTGGCAGGGCGGCCCCCAGTCGCGGAAGGAGGCTGCGGACATTGTCAACAGTCTCTATGATATTGGCTCCGGGCTGGCGGAAGATAACGAGCATAATAGCCGGCTTGCCGTTGACTATTCCTGCTGTACGCAGATCCTCCACCGAATCCTGGATATTGGCCACATCCGATAACCGCACCGCCGCACCAGAGCGGTAAGCGACGACCAGCGGCAAGTACTCATCGGCCGTGCTGAGCTGGTCATTGGTTCGGATCTCCCACGTTCTATCATCTTTGACAAGCTCACCCTTGGGCCGGTTGACATTGGCGCGAGCCAGAAAAGAGCGTACACTTTCAAGGCTGATTCCGTACTTGCTAAGCGATAGGGGATTCAGGTCCACGCGGACCGCAGGAAGCGAGCTTCCGCCCACGAATACCTGTCCGACTCCCTTGACTTGAGAGAGTTTCTG
>CAIVGD010000077.1 GCA_903905395.1 uncultured Verrucomicrobiota bacterium | reverse complement strand
CGACGCGGGCGGCGATGAAGAGCCCAGTCATGATAGCTAAGGTGATTGCCGGACGGAGATCAGGTTTGAGGGCGGGTTCGGAGTAGATCGGGGTGATCCAAGCCAATAAGGCGCTAAAAATAAACCAGGAGAAATAATTCTGAAGCGGCACCACATTGCCGGTCCAGTGCCAGTAGCCCCGAATGGCGTAGGCAAATGGCTCCATCAGGAAATCAAAAAACATGGCCGTTGCCCCAGTCGCAATGGCGATCAGCGCGCGTGAGCCACCCAACCAGTACTGACTCAAACTGAGGTTGGCCCCAGCCACCACCGCAAACCACGCGAGGGGAATGGCGAGGGGAAGCACCCCGCCCATCCGCGGTCCAAAGGCGTCGGTGTAGTGATAAGATCCAAATGGGAGGCCGCTCAAGGTGCCCACCGTCTCGAGAATCGCGGAGGAGACCAAAATGATCGCCGCGGAAATCCTGGCATTGCGCAGTCCCAATCGATCCACGGCAGAAAAGTAAATGTGACTGGCCGCCAAAAGCATGGAGATAAAATCCCCATTTCTCAGGCAAAAGCTGATGAGGGAACGTAGCCATTCTGGCAAGGGCTGGGTTTCGGCCCAGACCGGGGTCAGACGAAAAGTCATCGCCACCAGACCGATGCCCGCCCAGATCAGGAAAAATTTCCAGAGCAACTCTCTCACGCGCGCGGGGATCACAATCCAAGGTAAGAGCAGAGAACCGCTTCCGACAAGCACCAGCGGACGTTGACTCGGGCCTCCGTAGGGACGAAAAAAGGATATGCTAGGAATCCCTATCGCAGGATGGATCTGTGCTGGCCTGACCGGGCTGGGCCTGACCTTGGGTTTTGCCCCATTCAGCCAACCCCTCGCGGGGTGGCTCGCCCTCATCCCGCTCGCTTACTACGGGCAAAAAAACAGGCCGGGAATCCGCGCCGCCTTGATCTTAGGTTGGTTCGCCGGGGTCACCCATTTTCTCACTACGTTTAGTTGGCTGACCACCGTGACCGCGGCCGGATGGATCGCACTTTGTATCTACATGGCAATCTACCCCGCTCTTTGGTTTGTGCTGTGGGTGAGATTTTCGGGATCCGATCCCGACCGGATGAGTAGCGCAGGAAATATCCGGCACGCGATGCTCGGGGCCTCTGCCTGGGTCGCCACGGAATGGTTGCGCGGAACGGTCTTCAGCGGGTTCGGCTGGAACGGACTGGGAGTCTCCCAAGGAAGTCTTCTCCTTCTCGCCCAAATTGCCGATCTCGGGGGAACTCTGCTCGTCTCCTGGGTGGTCGCGATGGGCAGTCTAACTCTCACGCTTACCGCCCGGCGCTTTGAACTGGAAATCCGCGGGTCGCAAAAATGGAAACCCCGCTGGGACTTTACGGCCGGAGTTTTTGTCATCGGGTTAACTATGGTGTACGGAGCCCGGACGGTTCTGCGGCAGCTTCCACCGCCCATCCACACGCTCAGTTATGCGGCGATTCAACCCGCCGTGGCCCAAGATCCATGGCGGTCCGCCAAGATTGAGAAGGTGGCTGGGGAACTGATGCATTGGTCGGAGATCGCACTGACGGGAAGGGAACCGATCGACCTCCTCGTCTGGCCGGAAAGTCTGGCCGGTACAGGATGGCGGGAGGAGCCCGAGTTTCAGAAAGTCGTCCAGCGCGCGCGCAGAATCGGAGCCCGCTCCCTTCTCACCGGCTCGCTCGATATCCGGGGACCGAAAACATTTAACTGTGCGGTGCTCTTCACAGGGCCGGAGGGAAAAGTTCCCTTGGTTTATGATAAAACCCACCTGGTCGTTATGGGGGAGTATGTCCCCCTGGCTGGAATCTTTCCATGGTTACGCCAACTCGTCGCGCCCGGCGGGGATCTTACGGCGGGAACGGTTCCCGGCGTTCTTGAACTGGAACCCAGCGGTATCCGGGTCGCCCCACTGATCTGTTTTGAGGATTCCGTCCCACGGTTGGTCCGGCGGGCCGCCCAAAAACTCCCACATCTTCTCGTGAACCTGACGAATGATGGCTGGTTCGGTTCCTCCGCCGGTTCGCGGCAACATCTGGAAAACGCACGTTTCCGGGCGATCGAGACTCGTCTGCCACTTTTGCGGGCAACCAATGACGGGGTGACGGCGCTGATCAGTCCCCGGGGCGTGATTCTGTCCGAGGTGTGGGATCCGGATTCGGGGTCCTACCGAGCATCTGGATTTATCTTGGGAGAGATCGACTTACACGAACCCCAGACCACAGTGTACACCCGCTGGGGGGATTGGCCGGCGTGGGGTTCCCTAGGACTGATCCTAGCAGGATTAGTTTTTTTTCGGGATGTGAATAAAGTCTAATACGTTATTGACGGGTCCTCCAGTTCTGATATTTTCGTCGTGTTCACGAGGCACTTTGGCCAACAATCACGGTGTCCTGTGAACATAAACAAAAACAAACAAACCAAGGAGAATAGTAAAACATGATCAAGAATATCACAGCAATCCTCGGCGTGT
>CAIVGD010000076.1 GCA_903905395.1 uncultured Verrucomicrobiota bacterium | reverse complement strand
TCCTCCACGTCCAGCGATTCCGTGGGGTGGCGCTGCGCTTGCTGGTGGCACTGCTTGAGTTTGTTGCTCGCAATTTTGTAGCACCAAGCCCACACCTGTTCAGCAAGCCAAACTGCGGCTGGCCTTCACGGCCGCCTTGAGCAAGCAGTTGGGTTTGGGCGGGTGCGCCAGCAGCCCGAAGACCTTCTGCGCGTCGCGCTGGGAAAGTTGGATCTGGGCCTCGCGTTCCAGCACGCGCTGCGCTTCCGCCAACGCGGACTGGGCCACGAGCTGGTTGAGCGTGGCACCCTGGAGTTCCGCCGCCTGCTCCAGCGTATCCCGCAGGCGGCTGGGGATGCGGGCGGTGAGGCGGACACGACGTTCGTTGTGCCTTGCCATGATGAAGCGGAAATAGCTGATGTTAATCGAACCTATCGAGCCTTGCACCCGATTGGCCTTCAACGATGCTACAAATATACTTCCTTCAACCGCCTATCGTCCTTCAGCTCCTCAGCCGGGCCTTCAAACGACACACGCCCATTGCGGAGCACCACGACGCGATCTGCGACCTTCAAAACCTCCCGGACCTTCTGCTCGACGATCAAGACGGTGACTCCGTTGTCCCGGCTGATTTGCTTGATGCGGCCGAGAGCTTCGGAAATGAGCGGCGGAGCCAGACCTAACGACGGTTCATCCAGAAGGAGGAGCCGGGGCGCCACGATGAGCGCGTTGGACAAGGCGAGCATCTGTTTCTCTCCGCCGGAGAGTGTGCCAGCCCGCCGTTTCAGCTTCTCCCTCAGCGCAGGGAACAAGGTGAAGACCCGCTCAATTCCCTCTTTCAACTGCTGCTTGCCGTGCAAAGTGATGCCGCCCATCTCCAGATTCTCCGCCACCGTCAAATCCGTGAACCGATTGCCTTGCGGCACATAAGCAACACCCACACGCAACAATGCACGCGGCTGGGGCTTGGCCACGGGCTTGGCGTCCAGGAAGACCTGCCCCTGCCAGATGGGAATCAAGCCGAAGACCGCCTTGAGCAACGTGGACTTCCCCGCGCCATTGTGCCCGATCAACGCCACGATCTCGCCACGCGCCACGGACAGCGTAACCCCGTTGACCACCTGCTTCTTACCGTAGCCGGTGACCATTTCCTCCACCCGCAACAGCCCGTTGTTACGGTTCGCAGTCATGCGCTACGGCTCTTTCACGTCAGGCTCCCGACGCAGGAGCGCCTCGAAACCGGCCTGCGCGAAATCCTCATCGTAGGCAAGCGCCTCCCAAATCCCGCGCTCCTGCATCACGATAAATGAGATGCAATCCGTCAACGACCAGGCCTTGTCTGGACGTGCCTGATGCAGCGCCAGCCCCGCCTCAAATAACTTCTCGTTCGCCCGCACCAGTTCGCAACCCGCTCCCGTGCGCACCTGGGCTAGCAAGGCGTGGGCTTTCGGACGGTCAGCGGGATGCAAAAAGGCGTTGACCGTCTCCCATAACACATATTCCGTGACGACCAGCGGCTCGTTCACTGTTTCCGACCAGGCCATCGCGCGCGCGTGCAACGCATCCCGCGCATCGAAGAGCGCGATCAGGTAACTGGTGTCCAGCAAGATCATGCCTTTTTCGGCGTGCCATACAGATAGTGATCGTGCTGCGCGGCCGCATCGCCGGGCGAATCAGGATTGGCGGGGAATTGCTTCGCCAAAGCAGCCAGCGCCGCCAGAGGTCGTTGCTGGGTTGCGGCACCCTTCAACGGCGACACGCGCACTTCCAACCTGCAATCTGTCGGGAGCGCCACCGGCTCCTCCGGCACCAGCACCCGTCCATCAAAATGGGCAATCAAAGTTGTCATAACTCCTCCATGCCACTCCGCCCCTCCCCGCCAAGCGAACAGATTGTTTCCCTGGAAATCGCTCCCGCCCCTTGCCGTGAACCAAGGTAGTGGCACGGGCGTCTC
>CAIVGD010000075.1 GCA_903905395.1 uncultured Verrucomicrobiota bacterium | reverse complement strand
TCCACACCCACAACGATTGCGGGCTCGGCGTGGCCAACGCAGTCGCCGCTATCGAAAACGGCGCCCTCCAAGTCCAAGGTACAATCAACGGCTACGGGGAACGCACGGGGAATTGCAATCTCACCACGCTCCTTCCGATCTTGGAACTCAAGTTGGGCAAAAAAGTCCTGCCGCATGGGAATCTCGGTCAACTATCCGAACTCTCCGGATTCGTGGACGAGTTGGCCAATCTCCATCACGACCCCCGAGCCCCCTTCGTCGGTCGGACCGCTTTCGCCCACAAAGGGGGTATGCACGTCAACGCCGTCAATAAAGTGTCCGCCAGTTTTGAGCACATCGATCCAGCCGCCGTCGGCAATCACCAACGCATCCTCGTCGGCGAACTCTCCGGCGGAGCCAATGTCATGATGAAGGCCCGCGAACTGGGCATCACCATAGAGGAGAAATCCCCTAAAACCCGCGTGATCCTAGCCAAGATCAAGAAGCTCGAAAAAGAAGGCTACGAGTTCGAAGCCGCCGATGCTTCCTTCGAGCTTCTCGTCCGCCGCTCGCTCGAGAAAATCCCCGCCCCATTCCAGATCAACTCGTACAAAGTGGAGGTGGTTCGTACCCGCCCCACAGCCCGGGAGACCAGCCGCGCCACCATCGCCGTCCGTATCGGGAAAAAGATCTGGAAAACTAGTGCGAAAGGGGACGGCCCGGTCAACGCCCTCGACGGCGCCCTGCGCCAAGCCCTGCTCCCCTCCTTCCCCAGTCTGCGCAAAATGAAGCTTATCGATTACAAAGTGCGCATAGTCAGCTCCCGTGGTGGCACCGCCGCCCGCATCCGTGTGCTCGTCGAATCCAGCGATGGCATCCGCGAATGGGGCACCGTCGGCGTCTCCTCTAATATCCTCGAAGCCAGCGCCCTCGCACTCACCGACAGCCTTTCCTACTTTCTTCTCCCCAGAACCGATTGAGGGATGGAGGGGTGAGGATTGGACATTCCCGCCTCTTTCCGCTACGACCTCATTCTAGGAACGTTGCTTTAGGATGGAACCGCCGGACAAATGCCCGCGACATCCCAAAGGCGATTTCCCATCCGAAAGGTTCAACCATTATGAAAAAAATCATCCTGTTCTTACTCGCCATAGCAGCCATTCCAGCTTTTGCCGCCTCCAGCGCATCGCCGCAAACGATCAAGAACCTCAACACCGCATTCCAAGGCGAATCGAATGCCTCGGAACGCTACGCGGCTTTTGCCAAGAAAGCCGACAGCGATGGACTGCCTCAGGTCGCCAAACTTTTCCGCGCCGCCTCGGCCGCAGAAGCGATCCACCGCGACAACCACAAGGACGCCATCATCAAGCTCGGCGGAGAGGTCGAAAGCTTCAAACTCGATGAGGTGAAGCCCAGCACAACCGCCGAAAACATCAAGGCCGCGATCAAGGGCGAAAGCTACGAGCGCGACACGATGTATCCCGAGTTTCTCGCGGTGGCAAAAGCCGATGGCGCTAAGGCCGCGATTCGCACCTTCCAGTTGGCGTTGGCGGTGGAAAAACAACATGCCCTCCTTTATCAAAACGCTCTCGATAATCTGGGGAAGAACGCCCCCGGGGATTACTACGTTTGCCAGGTTTGCGGAGCGACGCTCAGCGAACTGCCTGCAAAGAATTGCCCGGTTTGCCGGAACGGCCGCGACGAGTTTAAAAAAATCAACTAACCCAGTGCTCCCCGATCCGCTCCATCCTGCGATTGTCCACTTCCCCATTGTTCTGTTTCTCCTGGGAGCACCACTTGCGGTGATCGCGGTGTTTGTCAGGAAATGGCATCTCCCGGTTCTTGTCGCGATGGTGCTGGCTATGGGCGCTGCCGGAGCGGCCGTGGCAACGTTTACCGGCGGGCAGAATGCCGAGATGGCAGGAGAGTTGGCGGTCAAGGGGGAGCAGGTTCTCGATGAGCATGGGGAATGGGGGGAACGCGCGCGCAATGCCGGAGTGATCGCCGCAACCCTCGCGATCATTTCCGTCGCACTCGTCCGCCATCCTGCCGCAGGGCGCCTGCTCGGGGCATTTGCCGCACTGGCGGCGATAGCCGCCGCACTCTCTGTTGCACAAGCCGGCCACTACGGCGGGCAGGTAGTTTACAAATACGGCGTCGGTGTTAATGCCTCCGCAGGAACCGCCAATGTCACAACCGAGGCATTAAAACAGGGTGGCGACATCCGAAAGAGCGAGGGAAAGAAAAAAACCGATGATGACTGAGGAGTGAGTAGCAACGCCGTTGCCACCACCATCAGTCTTCTTTGCGATTTTTCGTTGGGAACCTTCGGCCAAAGCGTTAAGGTAATGCCATATGAAAACAATCCACACCCTTCCGATTCTAACCTGCGCCCTCCTGACCCTATTCATCGGTTCGGCTGTGGCTCAGCCCATCCCGCCCACCTCCGACAAAAAATCAAAAACCAGTGCAGCGGAGAAGTTGGTGAAAAAAATCGAAGAGAAGACTGGTAAAGCCCTCACCGAACAACAAAAGACCCAGATCTCCGAGGCCGCTCGCGCCTTTGCAAAAAGTAAACGCGACTCCGCCGACCAGTATCGTTCTGCCGTGGAGTCCGCCACAGGGTTGGCCGCCAAACAAAAGAGTGGACCTGCCGGAGAAGGACAGAAACCGAATCCGACCCCTGGCGAAGCCAAGGTTAAAGGCCCTTCCGATCCCATCGCCAAGCTTGAAGCCAAACTCGGGCGACCCCTGACCACCGAGGAAAAGGGCAAGATCGAATCCGCCGCCACCGCACGGAAGGCAGCCGATGATTCTGCTCACCAGACTTTCGTCCAAGCCATCGCCACCGCTACTGGCCTCTCCACTGATGAAGCCAGCCAGATCGTTCCCAAGAAAGAGCAAGGCCAACACGGCCCCCGCCCGAAAAAAGAATCTGCCGAGCCGGAACAAACTCCAGAATCCTAATCGCAGCGGTAAACGCACCGACTGTGCGTTGACATAACATTCGGGTGGGTCAGATCAACGATATCTGACAAAACCTTTTATTCTGCCAGCGTCACTTTTTTGACATCGGTGGTGAATCTATCCCAGCTTTTAATCCCCC
>CAIVGD010000074.1 GCA_903905395.1 uncultured Verrucomicrobiota bacterium | reverse complement strand
GTTCGGTCTGGCGGAAATGCATTACGGGGCGGGGAAGAAAGAAAAGGGCACCGTGGTCATCCTCACCTTGGGCACCGGTATCGGCACTGCTCTTTTTTCCGACAGGATTCTCGTGCCCAACACCGATCTGGGACAACTAACCCTGCGAGGCCAAGATGCGGAAACAATAGCGAGTGCCAAGGCCCGCGAGGCTCATGATTGGAGCTGGAAAAAATGGGCGAGGCGTGTCCGCGAATACCTTCAACTGCTGGACAGGCTAATCCATCCCAATCTGATCATTGTCGGAGGAGGAGTAAGCAAGCGGGCAGAGAAGTGGTTGCCGCGCGCATCGGAAGGGGTGCGAGCTAGGGTTGTCCCAGCAAAACTTCATAACGAAGCGGGAATCGTTGGTGCGGCCATGGCGGCCGAGGCCAGGTTCTTTGGCCGATCCAAGAAGCGCGGATAATTCCGAAAGGGCGGGAGCTACTTGCGAACGGAGTCGACTCCTCGGGTGCAGCGGATCTTTTTTGTACGGAGAGTTTCTTCTAGGCGAGATTTGGACTTTGGGAGGTGATCCCGGCCTAGAATCGGGTGGTGCAGGTGATAAAGGATGGCGCGGCCGTAAACAAACTTTCTTGGGCGGCCGAGGTGGTAGAGGCGGGAACCGACGTCGGAATCCTCACCGAGACCCCATCCTTCGTACTCTTCGTCCCAGCCGTTGATTTTTAGAAGATCGTCCCGCCACATGGCCATATTGCAGCCAATGATTCCGCGTTGCCCTTGGTTGCGACGAATGATGGGAAGTGGAAGACGAAAGGCTTTGGCCGCGCCGCTCAATTGTCCCGATAAAAACAGAGGGAGAGGGCGAATCGAATCGGTGGGAAGGAGGGTGTTGGAGAAAGTGGAGGAGAGGTAGGAGCGGCGACCTTGAACCCAGAAGCCCTTTTCGGCGAGGGAGGCATGATCTGCAATAAACTTGGCGTGTGGAATGCAGTCGGCATCAGTGAGGACGAGATAATCTCCGAGGGCGGTGGAGAGGGCTCGATTTAAAATAACATTTTTTCGAAATCCAAGGTCTTCGTGCCAGAGGTGGCGAACGGGACAAGGGAGGGAGGGGGCGAGGCGGGCGATAAGATCTCGGGTGGGGGAAGTGGAGCCGTCGTCGGCGATGATAATTTCTTTGGGCGGGGTGGTTTGTTTGCGGAATCCAGCGAGACAAAGTTCCAGAGGACGGACGTGATTGTAGGTACTGATGACGAGGCTGATCTTCTCAGGGGAGATCATGAGGCAAGCTCCTTGACCTTCCATTCAAGTACGGAGAGGTGCGCCTCGGGATCGAGAGCCTTGCCTGTGGCTCGTTGGACAAGTTCGGAAGCGGGATAGCGGCGGCCGTGAGCGTGAACTTTTTCACGGAGCCAGCGGAGGAGGGGTTGATAGTCGCGGTTGTCTATTGAGGAGGAGAGAGAGGGGAGGTCTCGATTGGCGGCCTGCCAAAGTTGAGAGGAGGTAAGATTCCCCAAGGTGTAGGTGGGGAAGTAGCCGAAGCCACCTAGGGACCAGTGGATGTCTTGGAGGCAGCCACGGGCGTCGTCGGGGACTTTGAGGCCGAGGAGTTTTTCGAAGAGTTCGTTCCAAGCGGCAGGGAGGTCACGAACGGCGAGATCGCCTTTAAGTAGTTGGGTTTCCAGTTCAAAGCGGAGAAGGATGTGGAGATCGTAAGTGACCTCGTCGGCTTCGACGCGGATGAAGGAGCGTTCGACAGCATTGGAGGCACGCCAGCAGTCATCGTGATTGTGACGGGATAGATCGGGGAAGGCTTGGATGAGGTCAGGCCACCATGTTTTCCAAAAAGAGCGAGATCGGCCAATGCGATTTTCCCAAAGGCGGGATTGGGATTCATGGATACCGAGGGAGGCGGCTTGGCCGAGGGGAGTCCCGAGTTGGGATTCGGGTAGCCCTTGGTCGTAGAGTCCGTGGCCAGCTTCATGGAGGACACCGTAAAGGGAGACCATGAAATCGGTCTCATCGTAGCGGGTGGTCATGCGGGTGTCGCCAGGTCCGAGCCCCGAGCAGAAGGGGTGGGTACTGGAGTCGAGCCGACCGGCGGCGGTGTCGAAGCCGATCTTGGGTAAAAGTTGTTGGAGAAAAATCTCTTGATGATTGCGGGGATAGTGGCCGCGGATATTTTTTCGGGATGGAGGACGCGGGAGAGCGAACGATTTTTCGGCAATCGAGACGAGGCGGGGGCGGAGTTTCGCAAAAAGGGCTGTGACATCGCGGGTGAGCCAACCGGGTTCATAGCCTTCGAGGAGGGCGTCGTAGGGTTGGTCGGAGTAGCCCCACAGGTCTGCCATTTTGCGGGAGAGGGAGAGAAGTTTCTCCAGATGGGGGGCAAAGGCGGGGAAGTCGGACTTTTTTCTGGCTTCGACCCAGGCGGAGCGGGCGAGGCCGCTTGCCAATTCATTTTCTTCGACGAGCGCTGGGGGAATGCGGGTGGCGCGGAGGTAATCGTGGCGCCAACGGGCGACGCAGGCGCTTTCGGCGGAGTCAGCGGGAAAAGCAGAGGAGCAGTCATCCAACCATCGGGCGATTTCAGGAGAAGTGGCCAACCGGTGGGAGAGACCGGCGATTTGGGCGGACTGTTCGGCCCGGAAAGAGTGGCCCTTGGGGGGGAGAAGCGTTTCCTGATCCCAGCCGAGTAGGCCGCCGGTGGCACCAAGAAGGGAGAGTTCCTTTCCGCGGGCGCGGAGTTTGGCGTAAGCCGAGGGGATGACGGGCATGAAACGATCCTAACAAAAAGAAGTGGTGGAACAACCGCCCGATTGTTCGGGTGATGTAATTTCTAGTGCCATCGCTATGAATTTACGTAGAAGCCAGAGAATTCATGTGGTGAGATTACGAATGTGAGGACATTCCACAGGATGGTTGCCTGTTTGGAAAAGGTGGCAAGGGATGGCTGAGAAAGTATTAAGGGGTTGTAGGGGGAATGGAATTGGCGGTGGGGATGGCATCAGCGGGAAGGAGGCCGCGGGAGACGAGGCGCTGGATGAATTCGATCTGGCTGGGGGCGAGGGCGGATGGATGGGCCCTGGGAAGGGGGCCGTCGAAGATTTCGTAATTGAAGAGTTGGTGGGCGATCTCGGGAAATCGTTCGGGGGGAAGGATTGGGACGGCAAAAGCGAGGCGGTTCTGGTCATTGTCATCGTCCTCGGGGATAACGGCGGGGAGCCCTTGGGCAAGTTTCACCAACCCGGGAAACCCGAGAATGCCGAGGTGCCGGGCGAGGTGAAAATTATAAAGGAGGACTTCGGCCATGGTGGCGTCGGCTGTTGTCGCCCGATCGCGCCCTCGGCGGGAGATTTCCTGCAGAACTTGTTCCACATCGGCGTTGGCCATATCGGCTTCAGCGAGCCAGTAGATGATAAGATAGAGCTGTTTCTGCAATTCCACGGGGGCGCGGAGGTTGGCCAAGCGGAGTGGGTCGGTGAGGGTGCGCAACTTTTCCATGGCGGCCTGAGTTTTTTTCAGGAGGGACATTCCGTGGGAGGCCGTGAGGGATTCGAGCATCAGGTTGTCGTCATTGGTCATATAATTCTCGCCGCCGAAAAGGTCATAATCCCCACCGTAATCCGGGGTGTAAGGAATTACGACAGGGGGGTTGGCGCGACTTGTTTGGAGGAGAACAAAAATGACAGCACAAACAGGAAGGACAGACAGGCGGCGCATCACATGAATCTTTGCTGGAAAAAGAACAAGCGCAAGGGGAGGTTTTTTGACTGAAAGCCAAAACCATGAAAACGGGAAGGAGGTGACGGAAGCCGAGGCACCCGCACGGAATTGTTGGTTGGGAACTATTTTCCGTAAAGAGTGAGCCGCGATATTTTTATGAAGAGGGAGTTGTGGAAGCTCCGACAGGGACTTGACGGTGTTTCTGGCAAAAAAAGTGCACCCCGGCTTGATCGCGGACTGGATTGGCGGCGGGCCAGAGGGAAGCTAGGATCCTTGGATGGCTGATTTGCAGAAAAAGATTCTGGCGGGAGAGAGAATTTCGTCCGATGAAGCGAAGGCGGTTTATCAGTGGTCGCTCGCGCAGTTAGGGGAATTGGCCGATGTGCGAAGGAATCTAGCGAAGGGGAAAGACTACGGGGGACGGGGGAAGGAAGTAGTTACCTATATCGTGGATCGGAACATCAATTACACCAACGTCTGCGATGTTTACTGCAAGTTCTGCGCTTTTTACCGGACGGAGAAGGATTCCGACCACTACGTTCTCTCGCGGGCACAGATCGATCAAAAGATCGACGAGTTGGTGGCGGTGGGGGGAACCCAGATCCTTTTGCAGGGGGGGCACCATCCCACGCTGGACCTGGAATGGTATCTGGATCTACTGCGGCATCTGCGGGCGAAGTATCCGCAGGTAAATATCCACGGATTTTCGCCACCGGAGTTCAATCATTTCGCCGATGTGTTCCAGATGCCGCTCGAGAAGGTGATCGAAAAGTTTCGCGAGGCCGGACTGAGGAGCATTCCTGGGGGAGGTGCGGAGATATTGGTGGATCACGTGCGACAACGGATCGCACCTCGAAAGTGCGACACAAACGCCTGGCTGCGGGTCATGGAGATCGCCCACGGCATGGGGATGCGCTCGAGCGCCACGATGATGTTCGGACATGTGGAGACTGCGGAAGATCGCATCGAGCATCTGAGTCGGTTGCGGGATCTGCAAGATCGCACGGGTGGATTTACCGCGTTCATCTGCTGGACGTTTCAACCGGAAAACACGGTGCTGAAAGTGGAGCGGACTGGAGCCCACGAGTACCTGCGGACGCAGGCGTTGTCCCGGATTTTTCTGGATAACATTCCCAATGTGCAGGCGAGCTGGGTGACGCAGGGGCCGGCGATGGGGCAGGTGGCGCTGAAATTTGGGGCAAACGATTTCGGCAGTCTGATGATGGAGGAGAATGTGGTTTCGAGTGCGGGCATCCGGTTCCGTTTGACGCTGGAGGAGATGCGTAGATTGATTCGCGAGGCGGGATATGAACCGCGGCAAAGGACTAACAGGTATGAGCTGGTTGGTTCGGCGGCAGAGTTGGTGGCGTAAACGCCAATCTGCGGCTACGGACCCCGGCCCGGTCGATTATTTGTAGCGGATGGCGCGGCCGTTGGCGCCGCCGGCGGGGCCGGTGAAACGGAAACTGGTATCGACCCGATCAAGAATCACGGCATCGGCTTTCATTTTCCAAGCCTGTTTCTGTAAAGATTCCTTCATGGCGTCTTCCGTGTCCCAAAGAAAAATCTGTGGGGCATTGACGAGGGCGATCACTTCGAACTTTCGTTCCGGGCGATCGAGAAGAAGGGGGATTTTCTTCCAGGGCTCGTCGGCGTCGTTGGTTTTCTTGGGCTTGCGGCTGGTCTTACTGACAGAGGTGCGGCTACTCGAATTTTGGGCCGGGGCATCTGGGAGGACGAAAAGGCTGAAGGAGGCCAGGAGAAGGAAATATCGAAGGATAGGTAAGGACATATTTTTTGTTAAAACCGAGCGGAGCGGATGGCAAGCCAGATGGATGGCTCGCCGTGAACAACAGATCGGCTAAACAAGCACGATGAGGAAACGACCCAGTCCAGCGGCACGTGGGGGGTGGCTGCTCGCGGGAGTAGCCGGCGCGGTTTCGATCGGGGTGGTGGCTTTCCAGCGGGGAGAACCGGTCAATGCCCTCTGGTTGATTGTGGCGACGGGCTGTGTGTACGCGATTGGGTATAGATTTCATAGCGCTTGGCTGATGGCCACGGTGTTGACGGTGGACGCATCTCGGAAAACACCGGCCGAGCTACAGGCGGATGGGCGGGATTTTGTGAAAACGAATCGCTGGGTGGTGTTTGGGCATCATTTCGCGGCGATTGCGGGGCCGGGTCCGCTGGTGGGGCCGGTCTTGGCGGCGCAGTTCGGGTATCTGCCAGGGCTTTTATGGATTTTAATCGGGGCGGTGCTCGGTGGGGCGGTGCATGACAGCATTATCCTCTGGCTGAGCGTGCGACGGGGAGGGAAGTCGGTCGGGCAGATGTTGAGGGAGGAGGTGGGACCAGCGGCGGGGACGATGGCGGTGATCGGGCTTTTGGGAATTCTGACCATACTGATGGCGGTGTTGGCCTTGGTGGTGGTGCGGGCATTGTCAGAAAGTCCTTGGGGCTTGTTTACGATCGTGCTGACGATGCCGCTCGCTTTGGCGATGGGGGTGGGCATGCGCGGGGCCGGAGGATTGAGGACGGCGTGGGTCACGGTCTTTGGGGTATTGGCACTGATCGGATGTGTCTGGGCGGGGAGGTGGGCGGCGGAAACACCTGTGCTCGCCCGGATGTTCACGTGGGATGCGCCCACGCTCGCGTGGTCGATCATGGCCTATGGGTTGACGGCGAGCATCCTGCCGATCTGGCTCCTGCTGGCTCCGAGGGATTACCTGAGTTCGTTTTTAAAAATCGGCACGGTGGCGGCTTTGGGCGTGGTCGTGGCGATTTTGGCACCCCAGCTGGAGATGCCGGCGTTGACGCGGTTCATCGACGGGAGCGGGCCGGTGTTTGCCGGGCCGGTGTTCCCCTTCTGTTTTATAACGATCGCCTGTGGGGCGGTCAGCGGATTCCACTGTCTGGTTTCCTCAGGCACGACACCCAAACTACTGGCTAGCGAGGCGGACATACGAGTCGTGGGGTATGGCGCTATGATCACCGAGATGTGTGTGGGCGTGTTGGCCTTGGTGGCGGCCTGCTCCATGCCGCCTGGGGAATATTTTGCGATCAACCTGCGGGGGGAGCCGGCGGCGGTTGTGCAACAAATCACCGCTTTGGGATTTCCCGTTACGGAGAAACAGATGGAGGAGCTGGCACGGTCCGTGGGTGAGAATTCCATGATCGGGAGGACGGGCGGGGCTCCGACATTTGCGGTGGGTATGGCGCAGATCTTTGCAAAGTCGGCCGGAAGGACGGGCGGGGCGGCTATGGCGCTGTGGTACCACTTTGCGATCATGTTCGAGGCGCTCTTTATCCTGACCACGAT
>CAIVGD010000073.1 GCA_903905395.1 uncultured Verrucomicrobiota bacterium | reverse complement strand
CGCGGGTCACAGCCTGCGCCGCGAGGTAGGAAGCCCCCAGCTCTGGCAACACGGATCGCCCCAAGGGACTAACCGCCTACCCGGACCGACTGGCGAACCCAACCGATCGCCTGGGAAATGGCTTCCTGCTCCGCTCGGTCAAGATGAGACTGAGCCAATCGTTCCATCGCCTCTTGAAAAAGCAGCACACCCCGCTCCTGAATCGCCACCAGCGCGCCGGATTTGCGGAGAAGATCCTGCACCTTGGAGATGGAGGACTCATTGCGCGCCGGCGAGTGCAGACACATCTGGAGAAAAGAGCGGTCCACCTCACCCAAACGTTCGTAGGCCTCGCGAATGAGCAACGTCTTCTTGCCCTCCAGCAAATCAGTGGGGAAGAGCTGGTCTTTGCTTTCAAAATGGGAAAATTCCAGGAGATCGTTCTGAATCTGGAAGGCCAGTCCGAGGGGTTCCATCACCCCAGCCAAATCCTCGGCCTTCTCCGCGGAAGCGCCGGCCAGAATCGCCCCCATCACGCATGGCGCCTCAAAGGTGTATCTGGTGGTTTTTAAAAGATAAGTCCGCTCAATGTCCTCCCGGTTGACCCGTCCGATATCACGGGAACCGAGAAGGATATCGAAAATCTCACCCACGCCGGTGTCGGTCACATAGGAGAGGAGTTTTCCCAAAGCCTGCTGACGCGGCGTCGCCTCGAATGAGCTTTGCTGAAGGGTCTCGACCGCCAGGGCAAAAAGTAGATCGCCGACAACCACGGCAACTCCCTGTCCGGTTCGCTCGGCGTTGCTCAATCGCCCCTGCCGTTGCTCGACCAGTTTATGAAAAGTGGGAAGACTCCGCCGTTTTTCGGACCGGTCGATCAGATCGTCGTGGACCAAAACGAAAGCGTGGAGGAGCTCCAGGGAAAGGGCGGCCTGAATCAGGGACTTGTCTTCCAGTCCTTTCCTGCCCCCGAGGGCGCGATAGACCAATAAAAAAAGAAGCGGACGTATGCGTTTGCCTTTCCGTCCGACAAACTCGCACATGTCGAAAAAGATCGGCTCGAAAAGATCCCCATAATCATACCGCTCTTTCTGGCGATGAAAAAAGGCCTGAATCTCTTTTTCCAAAAGAGAGGGAAGACGTTCCAGTTCGGCCGAAAGGGAGAACGAGTTCACGGGAGACATTACAAGTTCTGGGGGGTTGTAGGCCAATCTGAAATCATGTGGTTATTCAGATGATAAATTCACTGCCGCGCGGACGCTCGGCCTTGGGCATAATTTTAAGGGCCGCATGTTCGGCAAACACCAGATGATGAGGGGGGACGCTTTTTGTGAGAAAAACTCCGCCCCCAATGGTGCTCCCCTTCCCCACCACGGTTTCCCCGCCCAAAACCGTGGCCCCAGGATAGATGGTCACCCCATCCTCGATCGTGGGATGCCGTTTGCGCCCCCGCAGAGACTGAGCCCCCGTAACAGAGCGGGCGCCGAGAGTAACCCCGTGATAAATCCGCACATCCTTACCGATCTCGGTCGTCTCGCCAATCACGATGCCCGTGCCGTGATCAATGAAAAAGGAAGGCCCGATCACGGCCCCCGGATGAATATCAATTCCGGTCCGGCTGTGAGCCCACTCAGTCATCATCCTGGGAAAAAGAGGCACGCCCAAAAGATGTAACTCATGGGCCATCCGCTGCACGGCAATCGCCTCGATCCCGGGATAGGCCAGCAGAATCTCCTCCACATTGCGCGCCGCCGGATCGCCCGCCATGACCGCTTCCACGTCGGTTTTTAAAACGGCCCGGATCGCCGGCAACCTTTCCAAAAACGAGCGTACTTTGGAGTTCGCCGACTCCTCGCCAACTGACTTGGCCGGTAAACTTTTCCCCACTTCGCGGGTCAGCGCCTTTTCCAGGGACCCCAGTAGATCCGTGATGGCCGGGCCCAGTTCCTTCCCCTCCAAATAATCCCCCTCGTAAAATCCTGGAAAAAGAAGATGGAGCAAGTCCTCCGTGATCGCCGCGACGGCCGCCTTGGAAGGAAGTTGGGTTCCGCCCAGATGATTGATCGCGGCCAGTTCGGCGTACGAGCGGACCATTTCGGCGGCGATTGGGTGATGGGAACTCAAGGATGCATCCTAGTGGAAACTCGGCCTCTGAGCAACTTGGGCGGTCGGAGTTTTTGTTGGGCGGACAAGCCTTCCGATGGCTCAATGGGTGGATGCAACCGGAAGTTTTCATCCCCGAGTCCCTCCCGCCCCCCTCACCAGGCAAGGCGCGCTACGGAGTCATCGGTTCCCCCATCGCCCACTCCCTCTCCCCCGCGATGCAGTTGGCCGGTTTTCAGACTCTGGGCATCCCCGCTGAATATTTACGGATCGAGATCCCCGCCGATGGTCTGGCCCGCGCCGTGCCCAAACTACTCGAAGCCGGCATGCAAGGATGGAACTGCACTTTGCCGCACAAAAATGAGATGTTCCGGTTGGTCACGCGGAGGGATTCTTCCGCGGCGGAGGCCCAGTCGGTCAACACCGTCCGCGTCGAGAGCGGCCAACTCCACGGGTTCAGCACCGACGCCGCCGGATGGGAGGCCGCGATCCACGAGGCTTGGCATGTCCAAACGACAAATCTCCGCATCCTCATCCTCGGCTGTGGCGGAGTCGGTCAAACTCTTGCGCGCCATCTGACCCGAAGCGGTTGCGGTTCTTTGACTCTGCTCAATCGTCACCCCCAGCGAGCTAAAGAACTGGCTCTCGAGTTGCAACCCATCGCCGCGGGACGATTCCCCATTCGCGCGATCCCCTGGAAACCAACCCGCCTCGCGCCAGCCTTGGCCGAGACCGACCTCCTCGTCAACGCCACCAGCCTCGGATTGCACGAGGGAGACGCCTGGCCCCTTCCTCCCGACTTTCTTCAGCCCCCTCTCCGAGTGTACGACACCATCTATCGCAAAAATCTCACCCCTTGGATCCGCGCCGCCCGCCAACGCGGCTGTCCCGCCGAGGATGGACTGGGGATGTTGCTTCATCAGGGTCTCCTCTCTCTTGAAATTTGGACCGGTAAAAAAGCCCCACGCGCGGAGATGGAACAGGCACTCGGGCAGGCCGCGGAGAGAAAAAATTGAGCCTCCCCTTCCTCATCGGCGCGGCGGTTTTCGTTTTCGGTGCCTGCATCGGATCGTTTCTCAACGTCTGCATTCTCCGGATTCCGCTGGGACAATCCATCGTGCGACCCCCCTCCCGTTGCGCCGCCTGCGGCGTCAAACTCCCAAGTTTTCTTAACCTGCCCATCCTCGGCTATCTCCTGCTCCGCGGAAAAGCCCGGTGCTGCGGAGCTCATCTGGATCCCCGGTATCCGATAGTCGAAGCAGGCACCGCCGTCATTTTCACCGCCTTGTGGTTTTTTTATCCACCGCAACTTTT
>CAIVGD010000072.1 GCA_903905395.1 uncultured Verrucomicrobiota bacterium | reverse complement strand
TGTCGGAGATCGAGCCAGCCTTTTTGGGCGGCGGCGTGAATCTGGGCGTATTCTCCTGAAACTTGGTAAGCGGCGAGGGGGAGGCGAGTGGCATCGCGCAGATCGCGAAGTATGTCGAGGTAAAGCCCGGCTGGCTTGACCATGAGAATGTCGGCTCCTTCTTGTTCATCCAAGAGGGCATCACGTAGTGCGGCACGCCGGTTGGCGGGGTCGGCTTGGTACCCACGTTTATTCAAAGGAGGGGTTCCGGTCACGCGATAGGTGCCGATGGCATCCCGGAATGGGGCGTAGAAGGAAGAGGCGAACTTGGCCGCGTAGGAAAGAATTCCAGTCTGTGTAAAACCACCTTGATCTAAAGCGAAGCGGATGGCTGCGATACGTCCGTCCATCATGTCGGAGGGGGCGACGAAATCGGCTCCGGATTCAGCGAGAAGAACCGCCTGACGGCAGAGGATGGATATGGTGGCATCGTTATCGACATCTTTGCCTAATCGGTCGAGGAGTCCGTCGTGGCCATGGGAGGTGTAAGGATCTAGAGCGACATCGGCAAAGATAGGGAAGTCGGGGAGCTCCTTTTTCAGGGCTCGGATAGAACGGGGGATGAGTCCTTTGGGGTTGAGGGCGGCTTTGGCGTTGGCCGTGCGCAATCCGGGTGAGATGCATGGAAAAATGGCAATTCCACCAACACCTCGGCGGGAAAGGCGGGAGGCTTCGCGTATCAGATCGGAAAGAGAGAGGCGGAAGTGGGCGGGGAGGCTGTGGATCGGGGTGGATTTGGACGCGTCTTGAACAAAAAGAGGGGCGATGAGGTGAGAAGGTCGGACGGAGGTTTCTTCAAAAAGGCGGCGAATTCCAGCGGTGCGACGAAGGCGGCGGGGACGGATGGGGATGGATAGATCCTTTCCTTTTTTCACGGGAACGAAACCTTAATGGAAAAGTTTCCCGCAGGCGAGGATCAGCGGGGAATGGTGGTCAGGGCGTCTTTCCAAAGAACGGTCGCGAAGACAAAGCAGATCAAGGCGGCAATCCAGCGGCCATTTTTTTCCAGGAAGGCGGAGCACTTCTCCTTGATGGCCGGACCTGCGTCGGGTCGAAATACCGCCAGAAGAAGTGGCATCACGACAGGCAAGAGGGCCAGCACGAAAAAAAGAGCAAACCCAGAAACCTTGGCCAGATCTCCGTTGGCTCGGGTGATTTGGTGGCCAACGGCAATCGCCAGGATGGAGGTCTTGGGATGAAGTCCGGTGGTGAAAAATCCGACCATGAAAGTACTGATGAGGTAATGGGCGTTGATGGGGGAGCTCGAAGTTGTGTTGAGTGAGGGGAAAAGACTCAGAAACTTCATTTTCCATCCTGCGGGGGATGCTTTGGGTTTTGGTTTGCGGTCATCCTTTCCGGTCAAAAATTGCCAAGCCCGGTAGATCCCCACCCAAAGAAGGGCTGTTCCGATCCCGGCCCGAACCGCAAAACGAATCCATGAATGCAGTTCGACGCCAGGCGACGTTGCCGGGGTGATCCATAGACCGATCCCGATGGCAAGGAATAGCCCGCTGGCCGACCCCAGAAAGAAAACGACGGAATTCAATCGAGCCCGGCTTCTGTGTGCGGCCATGAGCAGGGCCAGGATAAAAACCTCGGGGCTGAGCAACACCACCATCCCCATTGAAAAGGCGGTAGCTAGGGTGTGGTGCAAGGAGATGTCGGACATGAAGAGATAGGGTAGCTGGGCCTAGGGTGGGACGAGAAGAAGAGAGTGGTTATCACGCGGCGGACGCCGCCGCCGCCGCGGATTTTGGATTTTGGATTCTTGATGCTTGATTACTGGAGATTGGGAACTGCCCCCGGAGGGGGCGTGGAGATTAGCCGGTGGTGAGAACCACCGGATGGTTGAATTAAAAGGGATTCCGCCCTGAAGGGGCGGTGGCGAATGATTTTTAATTTTGGATATTTGATTGGGGGAGATGAGAGCGGAGGACTGTCAGCGATGTAGGGCGCCCGTTCGTGGGCGCAGTTCGGATGGTTGGTCCAGTAGTTCAGTTTTCCAGCG
>CAIVGD010000071.1 GCA_903905395.1 uncultured Verrucomicrobiota bacterium | reverse complement strand
TTTGAAGTTGGAAGTTTAGGTAGCGGCGGCATCTCCGAGGCCGCCTAGCTGGACGAACAAGTTTGAAAAATCGACGCAGGCGTTCTTGGAAAGACCGCCTTACCTTTGGTTTTCAGACACAAACCTGTCAGCGATCCAGCTCAAGGCTGGGTGACGCGGAGACGGAGGAAGGCGCGGGAATTGGTGCCGGCGTCGAAGTCGTACTCCCGGCGTTGGAAACCTGCGGAAACTCCGGTCTGGTTGCTGGTGTTGGTCGAGATGTTGACGGAGGACCAGGTCCCAGTGAGATTCGTGACGGCTTCCGCTCCGATGATCAGGGTGGGATCGTTCGTCCGAACCACGGCGGTCAGGCGGAGAATCGAACCGGAGCGGGTGAGCACGGGCAGAAGGCCGATGTCGTTGCTGTTGGTGGAGCCGCCTAACGTATATTCGAGCAGAGCAGAGACTCCATCGTGATCCGAGTCGCTGGTGGCGGTTACACCGGGGAAGGAAGATACGAAGGAGGGACCTGCGGCGACGATCGTCAAGGTGCCGGAGTTGGAGCCCTGATAATTTTCATCGCTGAGGCTGGCGAGAACCGAATAGGTGTTAGGCAAGGACGGGACGCTGGCCGAGCCGTTGTAGGTGATCACGGTGCCCATTCCCAAGGGGGCGGTGGTGGCGGTGACGGCCGTCACAAAACCTTCTGTCTGGGTAAGATTACCCAAAGTGATACCACCCGTGGCTTTGGCAAACGTGATGGTGGCATCGGCGGAAGTACCGAGGTAGTTGGCGGTCTCCGTGATTGTCGCACGGACCGTTACCGAACCAGTGCCCGAGTTGAAAGTTAGCTGAGTACCCGCCAAAGACACCTTGTTGGTGTTTCCACCCACCAAAGAGTAGGTCACTGCGGCACTTGCGTTGTTGGAAGAAGAAAGGGTGAGGGTCGTTTCATAAGTTCCCGTCGAAGGAGGAGAGAAGGAGAGGGTGGGAGTGGAGACATCGTAAAGTTTTAGGTACTGGGCCTCGAAGGGGGTCGTGGCCCAAGTGGCATCGTTGGTGGGAACGGCGGCGAGAGAAACATAAATTCCATTGGTGAGGATATCAGCGCCGGTCCTGGCGGTAGGCCAGAGGTAGGAATTCCTGCGGTTGGGGTACTCGTTGTTTGGTCCGAGGTAAGCTGCGATATTTCTCACGTTGTAGGTGCGACCGCTTTGGATTCCGAGCAGGGAACCCAAGCCAGAGGGGATGGCGAAGTTGTTGGCGGCGACGTTACTGCGGTCGAGATTCACAAAGGCGAGGACGACGTCCTTGTTGGCGGGGGAAGCATTGGCCTCCTCGTATTTTGCGACGGCGAAGATGCGTTGATCAGGATCGTTGGAGCCGGTCGGATTGAGGAACCAGCGACCTGAGGAGCGAAGGGCGGGACTGAATTCGCGGGCGAGACCGGCACCCGAATAGGCGGGCATGAGATTTTTTACCCCGAAAGAGTTGGAGCCCCAGGCATTCCACTGGGGTTGCATCGAGTTCCATTTTTTGAAATGGGGGATCAATTTCCCGAAATTCAACTCGTAGTTGTCGAAACTTAATGTGGCTGAAGTGCCGATCTCCTGTCCGTACATGATCATCGGGGCACCATCGACCGTGCTGCCGACGGCGTAGCGTATGAAGGCCTGCCAGGGATCGCTGTATCCCGCCTCGTCGTGGGATGTGTTGTTCAAAAGAACCAAGCCCTGTCCGTACGAGGTGCGGCGGGTCTCAAAAATAGCCTGGTGACCGCTCGTGTTCGTCGCCGATTGCCATGGGAAGACAATGTTCTCGTTGAGAAGATCAAAATGGCGGTTGGAGCGGTAGGTGACGGCACCTCCGTCGAGAGATTCGGTCATGAAGATAAAGTTCCATTTGTGAGTCCGTGCCACGTTGATGACATATTCCCAGAACTGGGGCGGCATCCCTTGGCCGAAGTCGGCACGCAAACCGTCGATGCCCTTGTAGGCCTGGTCTTCCTTCGAACTACCTGCGGGGAGGCCAGTCTTTTCCAGCCAGTAGGGCACGTAGCGGGCAAAGTATTTCCAGACCGCCCGGGTGACGGCTCCGTTGGATCCGGCTCCACCCTGGAGATCGGAGATGGTGATCCAATCGCCTTCGTTGGCCACAGTGGCGCGACTGACATCGGCGATGGGGTCACCCGTCACCAAAGTGGCGTAGCGACCGAAGAAGACGTCGATCACGTCAGCCCATTTTCCAAAGTCGTTGCGATCGGGCGCGGGGGCGATATCGGAGGCACTGTTGGCGGGGGCCGAATAGACAATTCCAGTGGCTCCCTTGGTGGAGTAAAAACGGGCATCGCGATCCTTGATCTTGTCGGTTGCGGACCAGCCGGAGGTGTTGAGTCCGGCTTCAGCAAAAAGTGGGAGACCTTGCGAGGAAATCTCGCAGTCATACGCGGTGTGATTAAAAGGAGCATCGAGGATGACGTTAATGCCTTTGATATCAGCCGCGGTTACGAAGTTGGAAAAGGCGAGCAGTGAAGCGGCCCGATTGGCAGTGGTGGAGTTGCCGCCATTATAGCTCGTGGTCATGAGCTCGTTTACCTCGAAGAAGTTTTTCACCGCGTAGGGGCTACCGGGATCGTAAGCCGATCCGGTGGCTAAATCTGTTTCCCGACCCTCGATCCCGTTCGGGTGGATGGGCTGGAACCAGAGCGCGTTGATGCCCATACCGCGGAGGGAGTCGAGGTTGACCCGGCCGTTGGAGTTATTGGTGAGACCCTCAAAAGTGGAACGCTGGTCGAAGGCCGATCCGGTCGCGTTGACATTGAGGACATTGATTTCGTACATCCGAAGATTGCGGGCAAGTTTTGGGGCTACGGTGATGCAGTGATCCCGGCGGACGCTGTTGCCGTTGTACCAGGACCAGTTCGTCGCACCGTTGGTTTTGTAGCGGGCGGTCAGACGGTAGGCGCCAGTCTTCGTGGCGTTGGTGGTGAGAGTGTAGGTACCCGCAGAGCCGGTGATGGGGATGGCTTGGAAATAGCCGTTGGTGGGGTAGGGGCCGGAGGTGTAGCCGGCGGGTTTTGTTTCGGGGGGGGTGGGGGGCAAGATCCCGTCGGGAATACCGTCCCCATCAGCGTCGAGGCCGGCGCGATCCCGGTTATTCAGGTCGGACCAGAGTTCGACTTCGGCGATGTTGGTTGGGCCTGGGGAGAAGGAGATGGTGATCGGTACCGCATCCCCGGCGACTTCATCCACATAAAGTTTAGATGTGGTGTAGTCCGCGTTGAGCGTGCCAGTGGTCGAGGTGGTGACAGTCATGGCTGGAGGAGGGAAGGCAACGGTGAAAGAAAACGGGGACCCTTGGGCCGTGGATTCCGTCAACGATTTCCCGCTCAGGTAGAGGAAAGTGGTGGATTGATTGGAAAACGTTACCTTGAAGTAGTACTGCACTTCCGTTCCGCCGGCGGGAGTGGTGAGGGTGGCCTTCCATATCTGGTTGCTCCCGGGGTTGGAATCCCAACCCAACGCAGTGGATTGCCAAGCGCCGGAATTGCCGAATCGATAATAAAGAAGCCCACCGGTCTCGTTATTGACACCGCCATTCAGCCAGACCCCTTGGTAAAGGGTGGTGGAAATTCCCGCGCCCGGGCTCAACGGATTCCGCATGGAAATACCGTTGGGTACATCGGTCGTGTTTTCGGGGATATGCCAAAGACTCTGAACCTGAGCGGAGGCAGACCAAGGCACGCCCAAGAGAAGCAGGGCAACAAAAAGGCGTGGGGAAAGGATTCTCACGGCACCGAGATCTGAACCCGATAGAAGCGGCGGGTGATGCTGGCGGTAGTGGTGTCGGTTACCGACTTCTGGGTTCCATCGCCGGTTACGGACGAATTAAGATTAGTCCAGGAAGGAGTTCCGCTGAGATTATCGGTGGACATGACCTGATAAGACCTTCCGGCCACGGTGGGGAAGGTCACGGTGAATCCAGACGCGGTGGTTCCGGTGACGCCCACGGTCAGCATCCCGCTGGAAGCAGAATTCGGATTCGAGCCAAGGGTATATTCCTGAAGATTGGTCAACCCATCGTGGTCGGGATCGCCGCTGGCGACTTGATCCAAGTTGCCAAAGTTGGTGGTCTCCCAATCGTCGGGTAGTCCGTCGTTGTCGGTATCCGGGTTGTTGATTCCCTGATCAAAGCCGAGAGATACGATGTGGGGTCCGTCCCCGACGAGGG
>CAIVGD010000070.1 GCA_903905395.1 uncultured Verrucomicrobiota bacterium | reverse complement strand
AGTTGTACCCAGGCGGGCGGACCGCTCCCGTCCGCGGGGGGTTTGGCCATCATCATCGGCATCTGGGCGATCCAACTCATTTCAATCATCATCGTTATTTCTCCTGCTCCTTGGATTTTCCACCCCGCCGATACCGCTCCAAGAAGGCACGGGACCAGCTTTCCCAGCAACCCTCAAGGATCGCCGTCCGGGCTTGCCGGATTGTCTCAAGATAGAAGTGCAGATTATGCAGGGAAATCAGCCGCAAACCCAGCAGTTCTTCCGCCTTGATCAAGTGTTGGATATAGGCGCGACTGAAGCGCAGACAAGTATAACAGCCGCAACCCTCGACAATCGGGCCGGGATCGCGCGTCCACGTCGGCCGCCGCACGGAGGCTGGTCCCGCCGCCGTGCAGGCCGTCCCGTTCCGCGCCACCCGCGTCGGTAGGACACAGTCGAACATATCCATCCCCTTCCCAATCATCCGCACCATCTGATCGGGATGCCCCATCCCCATCACATACCTGGGCCGATCTGCCGGCAGATGGGGTTCCGTGGCGTCGATCGCCGCCATCATCCCCTCCTCCGGTTCTCCCACACTCACCCCGCCAATCGCATATCCGTCAAAACCGATCTCCCTCAATCCCTCCAGACTCTCCCGGCGTAAATCCGGCTGATCCCCTCCCTGACCGATCCCAAAAAGGAGATGGCTCGTCCCTAGGGCGGCCTGCTCTTCCCGGCATATTTTTGCCCAGCGCAAAGTTCGTTGCAGACTCTCCGCCAACCGATCCCGCCCACACGGCCATGGCGGACACTCGTCGAACGCCATCATCACATCCGATCCCAACGTCACCTGCGCTTGGATCGCCTCCCTTGGTCCTAAAAAAAACTTTTTCCCATCCACATGACTGGAAAACCAGACTCCGTCCTCCTTCACTTCCCGGATCTTCGCGAGGCTGAACACTTGAAATCCACCGCTGTCCGTCAGGATCGGCCCATCCCACCGCATGAACTTATGCAGTCCGCCCATCTCCGTGATCACCTCCAACCCAGGTCGCACGACAAGATGGTAGGTGTTGCCTAGGATGATCGGCGCGCGCATCTCGATCAACTCGTCCGGACTTACTCCCTTGACCGAGGCCTGAGTCCCCACCGGCATGAACACCGGCGTGAGCACATCCCCATGCGCTGTTTTCAACACACCCGCCCGCGCCTTCCCGTCCGTCTTTTCCAGGTGAAAGACTTCCGCCGCGGTTTTCACGGGATGATCACATCCAGCACCTTGTGTTCGATCCGAAAATCGACCGGCGTCTCTCCGTTGCACTCACCGTCCACCTCCAGCGCCACCTTGTCCTCTGCCTCCACACTCAGCTCGGGCACCTGCATGTAAACGACCTCAGGCAGAGATTCCGGACCTCCCAGGAGAACCGCCTGCAGATACCAGAGCAGATCCAGAGGGCCGGATTTGGGGAAGACGCACACATCGAGCAAGCCATCCGCCATGTCGGCTTTTGGAAAAAACTGAAACGGCCCGCCGTAGTGCCGCCCGTTTCCGATTAAAACCATCGCACCGCGTATTTCCTTCCGCCCCGGAACCTTGACCCGCAAAACCGGTGGCGGCACCACCATCAGTTGCGCGGCGGTCAGCAGATAACTCCACGGCCCCCACGCCCGTTTGGCGTCCAGGGGGGTCCGCCGCACCGTTTCGGCATCCAACCCGACTCCGGCAAGTTGGATGAATTTCCGTTGGTTGGCCCGACCCAAATCTAATTTCCTTCTCTTCCCCGCCCGGATCACCGCCAGCGCCTTTTCCAGCCCCGGGGGAATCCCCAACTCGAGGGCCAGCACATTCATCGTCCCCACCGGCAACACTCCCAGCGTGCAGGTTTTCGGATTCAGCCCATTGACCACCTCGTTCACCGTCCCATCGCCCCCCGCCGCCACGATGGTGTGATACCCCTTCTCCACAGCCTCCCGCGCCAGCTTTTCGCCGTGCCCCGGCTTTTCCGTCAGAAAAATCTTTGCTTCGGGAGCAAGTTTGGCCACCCGTTGAAGCGTCCGGCGGGCCTGATCTCCCTTGGCGGCAGGATTTAGAATGATACACCACTTGGAGTGCGATGAAGCAGGCATCCTCACGTCATACGGAAAAATCACCTCCGTGTCATCATCGCCGAGGGGGTGGCTTCCTTCGCATCACCGGTGGTGTCCACTCGAGTCGGCGCCTTCTCGTCCCGGACTTGCTCGGCCTGCGCCCTGCCCAGGACCGCGTCCGCGCCGCCGTCTTCTCCGCACTCGGCGCACTTGTTCCTGAAGCGCGCGTCCTCGACCTCTTTGCTGGCACCGGTGCCTATGGACTCGAAGCCCTCAGCCGCGGTGCCACTTCAGCCCTTTTTGTCGAACAGGATTTTCGTACCGCCGCGGCCCTCCGGCAAAACCTCACCGCCCTCCGGTACGAGTTCCCCGTCCTCGATACCCCGGTGGAATCCTGGATCCCGCGCGCCCCGATCTCCTCCTTTGACCTGATCTTTCTCGACCCGCCCTACGATCAAACCGGAGCGGAACTTTCCCTCTGGAAAACCATCCAGGGCCTCGACACCCTGCTCGCCCCCGGCGGCCGAATCATCTGGGAACACTCCTGCTCATCTAAGTGGAGCCCAAAAAAGCCTGTTCAAGAGGTCTGGCATCGGAAATATGGTCGGAGTTCCGTCTCCTTTCTCGCTTAACCCGAATCAATGTTCTCGGAGATACCGCCGCTACCTTGGCTCTCAATTCTCAGCTCTTCTGACTTAAACTTAAACTCGCGAAGCTGTCCCAAATCCTATTTTCCTTATTTCCTGTTCCGGCTTCGGCTCCAACAGCGGCATCAACTTCCGGTATAGATCCCGCAGCCCCTCGTCGTGGGTCAGTAGGGTACTGTCAATCTCCGCCAACCTCCTAAGAATCGCCTCATTGGCCGACAACTCCTCGCGCATCTTCACAAAAGCCTCGATCACGTAAATCGACATCGCGATTGTCTGCCTGCTGTTCAGGACAGAGGCGGCCATCAAAGCACCGTGCTCCGTAAACGCCAGCGGCGGCTTTCTTCGCCCACCCCACCCCGAACTTGATATCACATTTTGTGATATCAAGTCTGCAACCTCCTTCTTATCAAGTGTTAAGCAGAACTTCTCCGGGAACCTTGCGGGATTTCTTTTTACCGCCTGATTCAGCGCCATCGTCGACACCCCATAAATTTGCGCCAAGTCCTCGTCCAAAACGACCCTCTGCCCCCGGACCACAAGGATCCTCGGCAACCCCAACTCATGCGCCAACTTCCCCATATGTGATTAAACCCCGCTTCTTGTAAAAAGATGCGGTCCCTTTGAAAAAAAGATGGAGCCTTAAACTCCAACTCGCGGTCCTCCGCCTCCCCTCTGACTTAAACTCCCTCGCCCCGCGAGGGCCCTTCGTAGCTCCCCACGCGCTCCGCGTGGCCGGAGCGAAGTAGGGTCAACTTAAACTGGCGGCGGCATCCGCCGCGCGACGATCCTCCGCATCCCTTCCCACTTTCCTACATTCCCGAAGACCCAAAGGCTTGGGCGGACAAGAGCGTGGGATCTCACGGCTGGCCTTTCCCCTTGGGGAGTTGTTTTATGAACTGGTCGAAGTCGGAAACATATTCGGTGTCCTGCCGCTTGTTGAACTTCTCATATTCATGTATCGCCAGAGCTATAGCCACTTCATGACTGACGGACCCAGGATTGGTCAGGATTTTGAATTCACTGAACTTCAGGAAAGCATCCAACTTGACGACCCAGTCTTTCATGGCCATGGGTTTCTGACGCACCGCCTGCAGTTCGGCGTAGTCCAGATACATCGTTACAATCCGGTTCAGGTGATCGAGTTCCGGCTTGTCGAGATAGTTTTTGGCTATGGCAACATCGGAGGGCAACATCGGAGGGCAACATCTTTCCACGCGGCGCCCTTCGCCATGAGGTCAGCCCCATGTGGGGTTTCGACTGGTCGGCTCTGTGCGCGATGATCTCGGCGGCGGTCTGGCCGGTGATGGCGAAGTGCAATTTGTTCTGAACCGTGGCGAAGAAGTCGCGGGTGTCCCCAACCGTGGCGGAATAGTCGATGGACGTGGCGTAGATGTCGGTGATCTTCTGGTACGCCATCCGCTCGCTGGCGCGGATATCCCGAATCTCTTCGAGCAGTTCGTCGAAAAAGCGAGCGCTGAACCTTGAACCGTATTTGAACCGGTCGCCGTCAATGGCGTAGCCTTTGTGGATGTACTGCTGCAGAATGCGGATCGCCCACTGCCGGAACTGGGTGCCACGTGCCGAATTTACGCGGTAGCCGACCGCAATAATCGCCTCCAGTGAGTAGAAACTGGTTTGGTATACTTTGCCATCCTCGGCAGTATGTGCATAATTTGCACATACTGAACTCTTCTGCAACTCCTTGGAGGAGAAAATGTTCTGTAGGTGCCTGACGACGACGCT
>CAIVGD010000069.1 GCA_903905395.1 uncultured Verrucomicrobiota bacterium | reverse complement strand
GGTGGGTGGGGTGGGTGGTGATGATTTCCGAGGAACCTTCCTCCACGAGCTTGCCATGCTCGAGGACGGCGATCTGGTTGCTGACGTGCTCGATGACGGCGAGGTCGTGAGCGATGAAGAGGTAAGTGAGTCCGAGTTTTTCCTGTAGATCCACCAAAAGGTTGACGATCTGGGCTTGGACGGAGACGTCGAGGGCGCTGACGGGTTCGTCGCAGATGATGAACTCGGGTTCGACGGCCAGGGCGCGGGCGATGCCGATGCGTTGGCGTTGACCGCCGCTGAATTCGTGGGGAAAACGGCGGGCGTGGGTGGATTCGAGTCCCACGAGGCCGAGCAGTTCCGCGACGCGGGCGGAACGATCGGAGGCGGACATCTGCGGAAAATGGATTTCGAGCGGTTCGGCGAGGATGGTGCCGATGCGGAGGCGCGGGTTGAGAGAATTGTAGGGGTCTTGGAAAACCATTTGGATTTTCTTGCGGTAGGGGCGGAGAGCGGAGCCTTGGAGAGAGCTGATTTGTTTGCCGTCATAAAAAACGGAACCGGAGGTGGGATTGACGAGCCGGACAATGGCGCGACCGAGGGTGGTTTTGCCGGAGCCGCTTTCTCCCACAAGGCCGAGGGTGGTGCCCTTATCGATGGAAAGGGAGACATCTTCCAAGGCCCGGACCACACCGGTCTGACGTTGAAGGAGGCCGGAGTGTACGGGGAAGTGGACGGAGAGATTTCGGATTTCGAGGAGAGGAGTAGGCATGATGGGTTAGTTTAAGTTTAGGTTGAAGTTGAAGTAATCTTGAAAATTGGAAGACGGCAGGCCGCTGGAAGAACTAATTTCGCGAGAGGTTTCATTTGGCGGCGAGGGTGGCGCGATCGATGGAGGCTAGGCGTTTTTGTTTTTGGCCAAGACGGGGGATGCAATCGAGTAGGGCGCGGGTGTAGGGGTGTTGGGGGTGGCGGAGGATCTCCTTTACGGGGCCTTGTTCCACAAGTTTTCCATCGAGCATGACGAGGACGCGGTCGGCGAAGTGGGCGACGATCCCGAAGTTGTGGGTGATGAGGAGGACGGACATGCCGAGTTTTTTGCGGAGGTCGCGGAGGAGGTCGAGGATCTGGGCTTGGATGGTGACATCGAGGGCGGTGGTGGGTTCATCAGCGACGAGGAGTTTGGGTTGGCAGGCGAGGGCCATGGCGATCATGGCGCGCTGTTGCATACCGCCGGAGAGTTGGTGTGGGTAGTCGCGCGAGCGGAGTTCGGGATCACGAATGCCGACGAGGCCGAGGAGGCGGGTGACCTCGGCGTTGGAATCTGGAAGATCGGGTTGATGAAGGTGGAGGGCTTCGGAGATTTGGAAACCGACGGAGAAGACGGGATTGAGGGAGGTGGAGGGTTCCTGAAAGATGTAGGCGAGGCGTCCGCCCCGGGCTTCGCGAAGGACGGAATCGGAGCAGGAAAGAAGGTCGGTGCCGTCCTGCCAAAGGACTTTTCCAGATATGTGACAGGCTGGTGGGGGCGGGGTGAGGCGGGTGAGGGCGAGGGCGGCGGTGGTTTTGCCGGAACCGCTTTCACCGACAACAGCCATGGTTTCGCCGGGGGCGACGGTGAAGGATAGATCTTCCACGGCGATGACCGGTTTGGCGGCGGAAGAAAACTCCACGCGGAGATTGCGGACATCGAGGAGGATCGGATTAGAATTCACAGGGTTCATTTTCCAGGGAGGCGAAAGCGGGGGTCGACCGCATCGCGCAGGGCATCGCCGAGAAGGTTGAAAGCGATCACCGTAAGGATAATGGCGGCTCCGGGCGTGAGGAGCCACCAGAAGTTGAGCATGAAGATTTTTATATCCTGAGCCTGGCCGAGCATCAGACCCCATGAGGAGGAGGGTTCCTGAATACCAAGGCCGAGGAAGCTGAGGGCGGCTTCGCCCAGGATATAGCCGGGGACGCTGAGCGTGGCGGCCACGAGGAGGTAGCTGAAGGTGTTCGGAAGGAGGTGACGGAAGAGGATGGTCCAAGGGCGTTGGCCCAGGATGTTGGCTGCGAGGATGAAGGGTCGTTCCCGAAGGGAGAGAACAAGGCCGCGGATGACGCGTGCGGTTCCAGCCCAACCGAGAGCGGAGAGGATGACGACGATGAGGAGGAATGTGGCGTCGGAGGGGAAGCGGGAGGAGAGAGCGGCGCGGAGGGCGAGGAGAAGGTAAAGGCCGGGCACGGCCATGAGAAATTCGGTGAGGCGCATGGCAAGGGAGTCGGCCCAGCCGCCAAGATAACCGGCGAGGCCACCAACGGTGAGGCCGAGAAAACTGGTTAGGACGACTCCGATCAGGCCGATGCCAAGAGAAATGCCGGACCCGTAAAGAAGGCGGGTGAAGACATCGCGACCCGTGGCATCACTTCCCAGAAGATAAACATAGGCGGGGGCGTCCACCGTGAAGAGGTGAAGAGCCGAGGGGACAAGGCCGAAAAGTTTGTAATCCGGTCCTTTGGAAAACCAGTGGAGAGGAGCGGCCTGGCCTTGGAGGGGTTCGTAGTTGGCTATGGAAGGATCGACGAGGCGGTAAAGCCGGACGCAGAGGCGGCCGTTTTGCCAAATCAGAGAAGTGGGAGGATGGTAGGTGCGCTGGAGATCTTGGGCGGAAGGAATCGTGGGAGAAAGAAAAGGGGCGAAAGCGGCCACCCCATAAAGAAAAAGAAGGAGAAAGGCGGAGATCATTCCAGCCGGGCGGCGGAGCAGGGCGCGAAGGAGGTCAGCGGCCATAACGAACTCTTGGATCTGACCACGCGAGGGCGAGGTCGGAGATGAGATTTCCTACGATTAGAAGAGAGCAACCGACGACGACAGAACCGAGGACGACGAACTGGTCCTCGCGGATAAAAGCTTCGTAGACCAAGCGACCGAGCCCAGGGTAGTTCATGACGTTTTCCACAAGAAGAGATCCGCTGAGGAGGCCGGCAAAGGCGTAGCCGATGGTGCTGAGGAGTGGATTGAGGGCGTTGCGGAGGACGTGACGAAAAAGGACAACGCGTTCGGACAATCCTTTGGCGCGCGCGGCGGTGACGTATTCGGCTCGGAGTACGTCGAGGACATTGGCGCGGAGGATGCGAAGGGTTCCGGCCACACCGCCGAGCCCGAGGACCAAGGTGGGCAGAATCAGGTGGTGGGCGATATCGAAGAAGCGGGCGACTGGAGAAAGGAAGTCATGATCGAGGGAGGTGAGTCCTCCGATGGGGAACCAACCGGTGCGGGCGGCCATCCAGACGGCGAGGAGGGCGAGAAAAAATTCGGGGATGGAAAGAGCCAAGTACGCGGCGGCGGAGGTGAGGCGGTCTATCCACGAACCGGGACGGGCGGCGGCGAGGACAGCGAGTGGGATGGCGAGGCCCCAGGCGAGAGCGAGGGAGGTGAGGGAAAGAAGAATTGTGGCTGGAGCCCGCTGGGCGATGAGTTGGGCGACGGGAACTTTGTAGGTCCAGGAGTATCCGAAATCGAGTTGAATGACGTTGCCGAGCCAGCGGACGTACTGTTCGTACCAGGGGCGGTCGAGGCCGAACGATTTTTGAAGTTCGGCGATGAGGGCGGGGTTGATATCGCGCTGGGCTTTCACAGGGGTGAGAAAGTCGCCGGGAGCCAGGCTCATCAAGACAAAGACCAGCAGTGTGACTGCGAGGAGCATGGGGAGAAGGGTCGCGAGGCGGCGGAGGATGAAGGCGGTCATGGGATTAACGTGGTCCAGAGTTCGTCGAGGTTCCAGACGAGGGAACCGAGCGGCGGAATACGAATGTTTTTCCAGCGATTTTTGAGGCCGACGTAGGCATTGGCGGTGACGAGGTAAATGTAGGGCGTCTCATCGCTCATGATCTTTTGCACCTCATCAAAGTATTTTCGGCGAGTGGGGTAGTCGAGCGTGCGGAGTTGGGCGGACATGAGCTGGTCGATGCGGGCTTCCCACGGGGTGGCGGGGGTTTTCTGGTTGGGATTCCACTGGTGAAGGCGGCCTTTGGAGGAGAAAACGGAGATGCCACCGGCGGGGTCGCCGCCTCCAGTCAGGCCGAGCAGGCCGGCTTCGTAATCGTAGGAGTCCTGAATTTTTCCGACAAAGGTTCCGAAATCGAGGAAGGAGAGGTTTGCGGTAATGCCGAGGTCGCGCATGTTTTCTTTGAAGGCAGTGGCCATGTTCACGCGGAGTTGGTTCTCCTGATTTGAGTTGAGGGTGAACTCAACCAGGTTTCCGTCGTGGTCGTGAAGTTTTTGGTCGGGGCCGAGGCGGAAACCTGCGTCGGCGAGAAGGGCGCGGGCGCGGGCGGGATCGAATGGGTATTTGGTAACGTTCGGGTTGTACCATTTTTTATTGGCGGGGGTTTCGGGGCCCCAGAGTGGTTGGCCGCGACCGAAGAGGACACCACGGACGAGTCCGTCGCGGTCGATGCCGCAGGAGATGGCCTGACGGAAACGGCGGTCGGTGAACCAGGCGAGTTTATAAGGAGTGACAAAGGGTTTTCCTGCGGTGTCATGGCCCGGGTTTTGGTTAAACCAGATGAAGCCGGTGTTGGGGGAGGGGCCACGGTTATGGACGGAGAAGCCGTAGCGGGATGCGTAGCGATCGATCCAAGCGACGTTGTCCGGAGAAAGACCCTCGGCATCTGTTTGGCCAGTGGCGAAGGCGAGGGTGCTGGCGTTTGCATCTTTGACGAGTTTGGTGACAAGGAAATCAACGTAGGGAAGGCGGACGCCGGCGGAGTCGGCCCGCCAGTAGTGGGGGTTGGCTTCAAAGACAATGCGTTCGGCGGGCTGGTAAGAGCGGAGTCGGAAAGCCCCAGTGGCGAGCAGGCGACGGGGTTCCTTTTGAGCGGTGCTGACATTCCAAGCTTTGAGAAGGGTGCCGTCGCGAAAGGCGGGTTCGAGTTCGTGTTTGGGGAGGATGCCGACGCCGCCAACGTATTCGAGGAAGGGGGCGAAGATTTCCGGAGTGATGATGCGGACGGTGAGGTCATCGATTTTTTCGACTTGGAATGGTTGGCCGTCGATGGAGAGATCGAAGGAGGAACGATTGGGGAAGCGGTGATCGTAGATGGCTTGGAAGGTGAAGATGACGTCGTCTGCGGAAAAGGTGTGACCATCGGACCAGCGGACGCCGGGGCGGATGTGGAAGGTGAATGTGCGGTTATCGGGGGCGATATCCCAGCGAGCGGCGAGGCCGGGTTCGACTTCCTGAGTGACGGCGTTGTAGCGGGTGAGGGAATCGAGAAAGAGACCGATGAAGCCGGAGGAGGAGGCGTCTTCGGAGACGAGGGGGTTGAAGGTGGATGGTTCGCCGGGGGAGGATTGAATGAAGACGCCGCCGCGACGACCTGGGTCGGTCCGGGCGGTATCGACTCCGGGGGGTAGGGGAGGATTTTCCCGGGCGATCTGTCTGGGGGGCGAGCAGGCAGAAAGG
>CAIVGD010000068.1 GCA_903905395.1 uncultured Verrucomicrobiota bacterium | reverse complement strand
ATTAGGGCGGAGGGATTTGACGGAAGGGCGGAGTGGGAGAATGATGAAGGAGAATTTTGGGCGGGGTAGCCAAGTGGTAAGGCACGGCTCTGCAAAAGCTGTATTCGTCGGTTCGATTCCGACCCTCGCCTCCAAAATTTCTTAAACTCTCCCTTGCAAGGAGATGTGTCTTTGATGGGGTCGGGAAGTGACCCTAGTTACAACACTTTTTTACAACAAACTTGCCCAAAAATAATCGGGCTAGCGGTTCTATTCCTTTTTTTACCGCGCGCACGGTAGCCCTGTAAATGTCCCAGGGGGTAGGTAAAATGTTTTTTAAACGATGGGGTCTGCCTTCAGCTGTAAATGCACGAATCCCGATTGTGGTTATGAAGCCACAATCTCGGGAGGCAAGGACTGCGGGTTTTGTGGAGTGGTCGAGTCGATGGTGTGTCTGGACGCGCATTTTGACACGTTCCTGGACATCTACCCCGAGGCCTACGAGCACGATTACGGGTTCCTGCGCCCGATCATCCCGGAGGTCGTCGGCAAGTTCATGGGCTGCGGGGATTTCGCCAACGGCTTCGCCCGCGTGCGCTGCGACCACTGCGACCATGAATACCTCCTGCCGTTCTCGTGCAAGGGCCGGTGGTTCTGCCCGTCGTGCCACCAGAAGAAGGTGCAGCTCTTCGGCGCGTTGCTGGCCGAGACCGTCCTCGCGCCCGTGCCGCACCGGCATTTCACGTTCACGATCCCCAAGATGCTGCGCCCGTATTTCCGATTCCATCGCGGGCTCATCAAGGAACTCTGCCGCATCGCCCACCGCTGCCTGGCCGAGTTCCAGCGCACCACGCTCGGCCTGCCCGAGGGCACGACCGGCGTCGTCATGGCCATTCATACATTCGGCGAATACCTCGACTTCCACCCGCACCTCCACGCACTGGTCGCCGACGGGCTCTTCGTGGATAGCAGGCTTTTCCATGTGATGCCTGATGTGAGTCTCGCGCCGCTGGAAGAACTCTTCCGCGCGCGGGTCATCACGTTTCTGGTCAAGAAGGGGCTCCTGCCGCCCGAACGCGCCCGGATGCTGCGTGGATGGACGCACTCGGGGTTCAACGTCCACCGCAGCCAGCGCGTCCCGCCCCGCAACCGCGTCTTCCGCTACGCCCCTTACATTGAGATCTTCGGTGACGGGGAAGCGAAAGAAGAACCGAAAGGCGCCAAGGCATGATTGAGTGGCTCAAAAAACCGCATCTGGAATACAAGGAGCAGGGCTGTGGTGCAATTTTGTAGCGGCCTTTGCGGATTTGGCGTGATGAACTTTGGGAAGTGGGGGAGTTGAATTTTGGATTTGAAGGATGAGAGCGGAGGAGAGTCAGCGATGTAGGGCGGGCCCCGCATTCGCGGAACCCGCCGTCAGAATTGAATCCCGTGATGTGAAAAGGGGTCCGTCCCCTTTTTCGTTTTGGGGTCAGAGGTGGGGACAGAGGTGGGGTCGGACCCCCTTTTCGAGAAAAAAGTAAAAAAAAACCGCACCTTTTGGCTAGTTGGGGGGTTTAATCCTGCATGAAAAGGACACAATGGCTGACTTGTTCCGCCGTGGGGGTGGCTTAAAAAGGGTTTTATGAGCGTCCAGAGGGTTCGCGTGAAGTCATCGTCGGGGATTTACCCAGTGTATGTGGGGGAAAAGATGCTTCCCCAGGGGTTATCGGCCCATCTGCCGGCCAAGGTGCCGGTGGGGATGTTGGTGGATGAGGGGATCGCCGCCTTGCCCCTCACCATTGCCTTGTTTGACTGGCTGGAAAAACGGGCTTCGCGGGTGGTGCGGGTGCTGATTCCAGCGGGGGAGAAGTCGAAATCGGTGGACGAGTATGAACGGGTTCTGCGGCAACTCGCAGGGGCGGGGCTTACCCGTGACACCTGGATCGTGGCGGTGGGGGGGGGGCGTGACGGGCGATCTGGCCGGATTCGTGGCGGCGACCTATCTGCGCGGACTTCCTGTGATTCAAATTCCCACCACGGTCGTGGCCATGGTGGATAGCAGTGTGGGGGGCAAGACGGGGATCGATCTGCCTGAGGGAAAAAATCTGGTGGGGGCGTTTCATCCGCCCAAGGCGGTATTGGCCGACCTGCGTTGGCTCGAATCCCTGCCCGATGTCGAAAAAAGGGCGGGTATGGCGGAGGTTATCAAGTATGGGGCGATAGCTGATGCCAAACTTTTTGCTTCTCTGGAGAAGGGGCCTCCCCGTTCCATGACGAAAGTGATCAAGCGTTGTGTGGAAATCAAAGCCAAGCTGGCGGGGGAAGATGAATGGGATACCAAGGGCCGGCGGGCCTTGCTTAATTTCGGTCATACCGTGGCCCATGGGCTGGAGGGAGTGGCGGCCTATGAGGGACTGCGACATGGGGAAGCGGTGGCGATCGGCATGGCGGTGGCGGCTCATCTTTCCGTCAAGACGCACGGATTTAAAAAGAAGACGGCAGAAAAGCTGAAGGCCGCGATGCGCGCTCATGGTCTGCCTGTCACGCATCCCGATCTGTGTTGGGAAAAACTTTCCCCCGTGATGGCGCGGGACAAGAAGGCCACACTGCACGGCATCCGCTGGGTTCTGTTGCGCAAGATCGGACGGGCGGATCTGGTGGCCGGGGTGACTGAGAAAAAGATGCAGATGGCTTTGGAAGAAGTGCGGGAGGGTCGGCCGCCCAAGGGATGACGCGGACCGAGGCGTATCTTATCTTCAACGGCCTCCGACTGGTGGGGCCGGTGCGGGTGAGGAAGTTGAGGGAGGCACTGGGCGGGGTGGAGGAGTTGTGCGGGCTACCGACATCGAAAATGGCCGGGGTCGAAGGGGTGGGGCAGGCGGTGGCGAATTCGATCCGGGGTTGGGAGAAAAATTTTGATCTGGCCGAAGAGTTGAAAAATATCGAGAAGCACAAGCTCAAGGTGGTGGATTGTGAGGATCCCGCATATCCCGCATTGCTCCGGGAGATTCATGATCCGCCGATGGTGCTCTATTATCGAGGAAGTCTGGAAGCGGTGAGGGGGGCCTGTCTCGGCATCGTCGGCACGCGCGACGCGACGGGGTATGGGATCGAGCTGGCCAAAAAACTGGGTTACCAGTTGGCCTACGCGGGGGTGGGGGTGGTGAGCGGGTTGGCGCGGGGGATCGATACGGCGGCGCATCAAGGCGCTTTGGCGGGTAAAGGGAGGACGGCGGCGGTGCTGGGTTGTTCCATGGACCAGATGTACCCGGCGGAAAACCGTCCTCTGGCGGAAAAGATGGAGGAAGCGGGCGGTTGCGTGATGAGTGAATTTTGTTTAGGCACGCCGCCAGACCGGCAGACCTTTCCCATGCGAAACCGGATTGTAAGCGGGCTGAGCAAAGGAATTCTCGTGGTAGAGGCGGCCCGCGCAAGCGGGGCTATGATCACGGCGAAGCAAGCGTTGGAGCAGGGGCGGCAGGTCTTTGCCGTTCCGGGGCGGATTGATCATCCGCAGTCGGGCGGGTGTCATCAACTCCTGAAGGATGGGGCGCGTTTGGTGGAATCGGTGGAAGATGTGCTGGCGGAGTTTGAGTTTCTTTTGCCGAAATCGGAAATGCCATCGCCTCAACCGGTCCCGGACAATTTCGGGGAGGAGGAAAAGAAGGTGTTCGAGGCGCTGGGTAGGGACGAGATGCATCTGGATGTGCTGACCCGAAAATGTGGGTTGCCTTCCCCTACGGTGTCCGCCACCCTTCTCAAACTTGAACTCAAACATCGGGTGCGACAAATGCCTGGCAAGTACTTCACCCGCATAGACTAACAAATGGCAAAAAAACTGATTATCGCCGAGAAACCGAGTGTGGCCAATGACTTGGCCCGGGTGCTGACCGGTTTCAAGAAGCAGGGGGAGTACTGGGAATCGGACAAGTTTGTCCTCAGTTCGGCCATTGGACATTTGGTGGAGTTATGTAAACCGACCGAATATGGGAAGGGGAAGGGGAAGTGGAGTTTTGAAAGTCTGCCGTTGGTGCCAAAAGAATTTAAGCTCAAGGTGATTGAGCGGACGGCTCCACGGTTTGAGGTGCTGAAAAAACTGTTGAAGCGGAAGGATGTGACCGGGGTGATCAACGCCTGTGACGCCGGGCGCGAAGGCGAGCTCATCTTCCGTTACGTGATGGAGGCGGCGGAATGCAAGAAACCGACGCAGAGGGTGTGGTTGCAATCGATGACACCGACTTCGATCAGGGAAGGGTTCACGAAACTGCGCAAGGAGGAGGAGATGGTGCCTTTGCTGGATGCGGCCAAGTCCCGTTCGGAAAGCGATTGGCTGGTGGGGATCAACACCACGCGTGCGTTGACCGCGCTAAATTCCAAGGGCGGTGGATTTTTTCTTACGACGGCGGGGCGGGTGCAGACTCCGACGTTGAGTATCATGGTGGATCGGGAACATCAGATCCGGGCTTTCCTGTCGAAAGATTTCTGGGAAGTCCACGCGACTTTCGGGGCCAAGGCCGGGGAGTATGAAGGGCGCTGGCTTGATGAGGAACTGGCCGATCAGAAAGCGGCGGAGCGCGGCACCGAGCAAAAACCGGAACGGCTGTGGGACAAGAAACGGGCGGAGGAAATTGTCCGGGAGTGCGGCGGACAAACCGGCGAAGTTCACGACGAAAAAAAACCTTCCCGCCAGCTTTCGCCCCTCCTCTACGATCTGACGAGTCTGCAACGGGATGGGAATAGCCGCTTCGGCCTATCGGCGCGGCGGACCCTGCAGATCGCCCAAGCTTTGTACGAGAAGCACAAGGCGATCACTTACCCGCGAACCGATTCCAGATATCTGCCGGAAGATTATCTGGGTGTGGCTAAATCCACTTTGGAAAATCTGGAAGGGAGCGAGTTTGGGAGTTTTTCCAAAGCCGTTCTCAAGAATGGCTGGCTGAAACCGAGCAAGCGGGTGTTCAACAGCGCCAAGGTTAGCGATCACTTTGCCATCATTCCGACCCAGCAGATTCCGGCGCGGCTGGATGAGATCGAGGCTAAGGTATATGCCGCGATTGTCCGGCGGTTCATCGCTGTTTTTTATCCCGAGGCGGTTTATGAGGTGACGACGCGGATCACCCGGGTGCAGGCGCACGCCTTCAAGACGGACGGGAAGATTTTGAAGGAGGCGGGCTGGTTGGCGGTCTACGGCAAAGAGGGAGTGGAGGAGGGAGGCAGTGACGAAGGCAAACTGCTGGTGCCTGTCGAGGATGGGGAAAAGGTGAAAACGGTGGCGGTCGTGCCGGTGGGATTGCAGACCAAACCGCCTGCCCGCTACACGGAAGCCACATTGCTAAGCGCCATGGAGGGAGCGGGGAAACTGATCGAGGACGAGACTTTACGCGAGGCCATGGGGGAACGGGGTCTGGGCACGCCGGCCACACGGGCGGCCACCATCGAAACTCTGATTTCAGAGGAGTACATCCGGCGGCTGGGAAGGGAACTCATGCCGACCGCAAAAGCCTTTGGTTTATTTGAAACTCTGGATGCCTTGGGGATTGAGATTCTCCACTCCCCAGAGCTGACTGGCGAATGGGAGCACAAACTGATGGAAATTGAACACGGCCGATTGAAACGCAAGGAGTTCATGAAGGAGATCCAGAAGGTGACCTGCGATATCGTGGAGAAAACCCGCGCCTTCCAAGACAAGGATCACGTTCTGCGGAAACTGGATTTCAAAGACCCACAGACAGGCCAGGAGTTCGAGGAGACCCTCCGGGAATATCGGACGCTCGATAACCAGTACTCGGTCCGTAAAGTTTTGGCGGGTCGCCGAATCGAGGCATCGGAATTTCTCACCCTTTTGGAAAAAGGTTCCCTGGGATTATTGGATGGATTTCGGAGCCGGATCGGCCGTCATTTCTCCGCCGGTCTCAAGCTGGGGGAAGGACGAAAGATCGAACTCGTGGTGGGCGAGGAGGAGGGCACGTTGGATTTTTCGGATCAGGAGCCGATCGGAAAATGTCCAGCCTGTGGAGGGAGGATGTTTATGAGTCAGCTCCGCTACGTGTGTGAGCACAGTGTCTCCAAGCCTTCGACCTGCACCTTTAAGGTTTCGAAGAAGATCCTCAGTCGGGATATCCAATTGAATGAGGTGCAGGATCTCTTGAACAACGGCAAAACCGGTTTGCTTGAAAAATTTATTTCGAATAAAACCCGCAGGCCCTTCTCCGCCTTTCTCATATGGAAGGATGGCAAGGTCTCATTTGATTTTCCTCCGCGGGAACCGCGCAAACCCAAGATCGCCAAGACGGCCAAGTCCCGGGCCAACGCGGCCGCCTGAAAACCCAACCCAGCTCAGGGGTCGACCAGAAGGCGACCGCGTTTCTCCGTCATCTGGGGGAGGAGCGGGGACTCTCGGTGAATACCGTTCGCAATTATCGGCAAGTGCTCTGCGAATTTCGGGCGGTGCGGGGCATGGATTGGGGGTCCACGAAGGAGGAGGATTGTCGCAACTATCTGCATGGGTTGGCGGGCAAGGGGCGACACGGACCGGCCTCGGTGCGACTGCGATTTTCCGCCCTAAGGACTTTTTTTCAATGGATGCAATCGCGCGGGGAAAGGACGGACAATCCGGCGGCGGGTCTGCGCTTGCCTCGCCCCCGGCGTTCCCTGCCACGGTTTCTCAGCGAAGAGCAGATGGAAATTCTCTTGGGGGCCCCGGTTAAGATCCTCCAGAAAAAGCCGGGCAAGTCGGCCAGCCGGAAAGAGCCGGTTTGGGCGAAGTGGCGGGACGCGGCCTTGTTGGAGCTGCTTTACGGCACGGGCCTGCGGTTGGGGGAGGCACTGAGTCTGCCTTGCAGTTCCTTTCACGAGGAGGGGCGGCGGACGTTGAAGGTGCGTGGCAAAGGAGGAAAAGAGCGGTTGGTGGTGCTGGGAGACACAGTGCGTTCGGCGATGCAGAAGTATCAGGAAAAACTGCCGGCCGCTTGGCGAAGAGAGGGCGGGCCGGCTTTTCTTGGGCCACGGGGAGAGCGACTATGCGCGCGGGTTTTTCAAAGAAACTTAAAAGAGT